>DYOF01000038.1 GCA_020720665.1 Acetofilamentum sp.
ATTCAATTTGCAGAATATTAATTAATTACAAATTTTTAGACAGATGAACGCTTTAAAATTAACATTGAAAATAATAGCATTAATTATTATTTTAATCGGAATTATCGGTTTTTTTATACTAAAATCGTACAAACCTAAATATAAAGGCGAAATTAATTTGCCCGAATTACAACAAGAAGTAACCGTATATCATGATGAATACGGTATTCCCCACATTTATGCTCAAAATAAAGCCGATTTATATTATACATTGGGCTATTTGCATGCACAAGAACGTCTATTTCAGATGGAAATGCTCAGACGAATTGCATCAGGTCGTTTATCTGAAATTATAGGAAATAAAACACTGGAAACGGATAAGTTTTTCAGAACCTTGCAAGTGAATAAAATTTCTGAGGAAAGCGTTAAAAAATATTTTTCAAATCAAGACGAGCCATTTGTTAACGATGTAAATAATTATTTAAAAGGACTTAATGAATTTTTAATGAACGGTAAAACTCCTGTTGAATATCAATTAATGGGAATTACGAAAGAAAAGTTTAGTCCGGTAGATTTGTATAATATTGCCGGTTATATGGCATTCAGTTTTGCGGAGGCATTCAAAGCCGACCCCATGTTTACAAAAATAGAAGAAAATTTAGGCTCGGAATATTTGAATGATATTATAGCAAGTTATGTTTCCGGAACACAAAAAATTCCGCTGTTTCATCAGGATAATTCCGAAAATAATAATTTAGCCGTGTTGTATCATGTTGTAAATCAAATTATTGAACAATTGCCGATGCCTTTTTTCGAAGGCAGTAATTCTTGGGTTTTATCAGGGAGTAAAACAGAATCGGGGCATGTAATTTTTGCAAATGATACGCACATTGCCTATTCTCAACCTGCAGTTTGGTATGAAGCTCATTTGGAGTGCCCCGGTTTTAATTTATACGGAAACTTTATAGGCGGTATCCCGTTTTCATTATTAGGGCATAATCGAAATTTAGCTTGGGGTTTGACTATGTTTGAAAATGATGATGTCGATTTTTATTCTGAAGAAATAAATCCCGTTGATTCAACAAAGTATAAATCAGGTGATAATTGGAAGCCATTCGAAGTAATTACCGAAACCATAAAAGTCAAAGATTCCGCTGATGTTACCATTACCGTCAGAAAAACCGACAGAGGTTCTGTAATTTCAGATATAAACAAGCAATTAGGCGGAAAAACTATATCCGTTTTTTGGACATTTACAAAAATGCCGAGCCGGTTGATGCAGGCATTTTTCGGTATGAATAATGCTGAAAATATTAATGATTTTAAAACAGCTGTTGAAAAAATTTCTTCACCCGGTTTAAATGTTATGTATGGTGATAAAGAAGGAAATATTGCCTATTGGGCAGCAGCAAAAATCACAAAATTCAGCGATACGATTGTACATTCCGAAAAAATTATGTCCTATAAAAATGAAGCAGTCGGATTTTATGATTTTTCAAAAAATCCTATGTCCGTAAATCCGCCTTCCGGCTTTGTATATTCAGCTAATAATCAGCCAGATACGGTTGACGGAGTTTTATACCCCGGTTATTATGCTTCAGAAGACAGAGCTGTCAGAATTTTAAATTTACTCAAAAGAGAAAATAAATGGACAGTTGAAAAATTGAAAACTGTTCAAACGGATGTAACATCAGATAATATGCCCGAAACGGTTTCTGAAATTCTTAATGCAATTGATTTATCAATTCTTAAAAAATCAGAAAACCATCAAATCGTTTTCAATATTCTTAAAAGTTGGAACGGCGACCATGCTGTTGACAGTAAGGGACCTGTAATTTATAACAAATTAATTCGTAAAATTATTGAATTAACAACGAAAGATGAACTGGGAGATGAAGATTTTGAATTTTTAACCCATGGACATACCGGTGAAAGAAGTCTGCCTGTTTTAATTAAAAATGAACATTCGGTTTGGTGGGATAATATGACTACTGAACAGAAAGAAACCCGAAAAGACATACTCACGGAAGCGTATGACCGAATGATAAATTCTTTAACAGAAGAACTCGGTGAAAATACTGATGAATGGTTGTGGGGTAAAGTTCATACTGTTGAATATGAGCATTTTATAGGAAAAGCAGTGAAGCCGCTAAGAAAAATATTTAATGTAGGACCTTTTAATGTATGGGGCGGAAAGCAAGTGATTAATCAAATAGGATTCAACATAAATGCTGATGGTCAATATCATTCGGTTTCAGGACCTGCCATGCGAACTTTAATTGATTTTTCCGACATAGAAAAAAAATCATTCAGTGTTATTCCCACCGGACAATCAGGTATTTTTATGAGTAAACATTACGCCGACCAGGTTGATTTGTACAATTCGGGGCAATATAGAAAACAAATGATGAATAAAGAAGAAATTATTTCAAATTCTAAAGATGTTTTGATATTAAAACCGGGGAAATAAGCTATAACAAACTTTGCGCTAATTGTAGTAACATTTTGTTTATAAACATATTTCCTTTTGACTTGCTGCGGATTTAATCAGCTTATAAAAAACCGATTTTTAAAAAAACTTTGCAAGTTTATAGGAACGTGTCAGTTATTTAAACCGGTTCAATATCACTTCTTTTCAAATACATTCATAATTCGTTTGAAGACATTAAAAATAAGCAACAGATAGATAACTAATGATGTCAGCCAAATGAACATTACATTAAACCAATACGTGTCAATTGTTAAGTTACCGATTTTTTTTACCGGAGAATAAAAATGGGCACGACCGTTTTTATTCTCCGGGTATTTGAATATCGGGTCAATAACTTGAATCATTCTGCTGTTTTCTTCTTTTATTGCATCAAATTCTGTTTTATTTCTTAATATTTCTTCAATTTGTTTGTTGTGATGTTTTGTTTTTAATTCATAAACAGCCTCTTTACTTCCTAACTTACCGATTATGATTTTTGAAACCGAATCGGTTTTTAAATTTAATTGATATTGTTTTTGGTTATAAATACGCTTTAATTGATTTAAATAGCTTTGAAACTCTTCAGCAGTTTGTTTGTTGAATTTTTCCGTTTTAAAGTTTTCAAGTTTGTTAAATTGAAATTCGGATGTTTTATTTAATTCCTTAACTTCATTTTTTAAAATTTTTAAATACTCTTCGGTTTGTTCTGTATTTTTTTTATTTTCAATATTATCCGAACAGGTATTAGAATATTTTTCAAGTTCGGGAACTAAATAAGATAATTTAAAATTATTCTGACTTTTTTCTAAATCAGTTTTAAAATAATAATTTTCAAATTTATTATTTTTAAATTGCTCTACAGCCAATGCTTCGTATGCCCATCGTGAAGTCATAATATCACCGATAACCGGAACAACTTTATAGGACGTAAAATCTTTATGGAGTTTTGAAAAATCAACGATAACGCCGCTGAATAATAATTGCGGTACTAAAATAAACGGAATTGTTATATAAATTGTAACAATAGAGTTAAATGCCGATGATATGTTTAAGCCTAAAATATTTGCAAATGCAGCGGTTGAAAACAATACAATCCAGTAACTGAGAGCCATTCCGTGAATTTCCAAAATCCAATTTCCTACAATAATAAATGTAATTGTTTGAATTGCAGAAATCATGAATAATACAATTATTTTGGAATTCAAATAACTGAATTTGCTTAAATGTAAGAATTTTTCACGACTCAATATTTTTTGGTCGCGAATAATTTCTTCGGCACTCAGAGTCATTCCGAAAAATAATGAAACCGTAACAGCCATAAAGATATAAGCTGCCAAATTAACATTTTCGGCAAATACATAGGCATTAGGATCGGTATCCGTTCCGCTGATATATTTAGAAAAATAACCTAAAATAACAGCTAAAACCGGTGATTCTAAAAATGTTATTAATAAATATTGTTTGTTTGTAAGTTTCGCTTTTATATTTCTGATTGTAAAAATTAAAAATTGCTTAAAACGTGAAGGAGTTTTAAAATAATTTTCAGGAAGTTTTGAAATTTTTTCTATATGCTTATCTTGTTTTAAGTTTTTTTCAATTTCATTTTTGTATTTAATATACCATTCTTTCGGGCTGACTTTTCTTTCTTTAGTATATTTTCCGAACTCATCAACTATTTTGGCTTCTAAAATTTGAAGCGGTTGCTCGGCATTTACATTTCCGCATTCAGAACAGCCGCTTTCTTCGGGATTAACGTAATTGGCTGATTGTTTAAAATAACTAATGGCATTAACCGGATTTCCGTAATAAACGGGATGACCGCCTTTATCCATCATCAATAAACTGTCAAACAATTTATAAATATCGGAAGAAGGTTGATGAATATTTACTAAAACCAGCTTACCTTTTAAGGCTTGTTCTTTTAATAAATTCATTACCATATCCGAATCCATGGATGAGAGCCCTGATGTAGGTTCATCAACAATAAGAATAGAGGGTTCACGAATGAGTTCTAAAGCAATATTAAGTCTTTTTCGCTGTCCGCCGCTGATAAATTTATTAACAGGGCTGCCGACGGTTAAATCTTTTGTAGGAGTTAAATCAAGGTCGTTAAGGACTTTATTGACAGCTTCCCTGATTTGTAAGTCGGAAAAATTACTGAAACAAAGTTTTGCATTGTAATATAAATTTTGATAAACGGTTAATTCTTCAATCAATAAATCATCTTGCGGAACAAATCCGATGACACCGTTTAATAATTCGCTATCTTTGTGTATATCAAGACCATTAATAGTTATTCTGCCGCTGTGCAAAGGAAAATTACCGTTAAATACATTTAGCAGAGTTGATTTCCCGACACCGCTTCCTCCCATAATACCTATCATTCGACCGGAGTACTCAGTGAAACTGAATTTTTGAATTCCGTTAGTCGTATTTTTATAATGAAACTCAATATCTTCAGCTTTAAAAATGATTTTTGCATGATTATCGGAATGAATAAACTGAGAAAGGATATCACTGAAATATATCGGTTTTATTTTATTTCCTTTAATTACCGAACCGGTATCAAAAATGTAAATTCTTATGGGATTAATGTTCTGGCTGTTAAGAAATAAACTCTCACTTCCGTTATATTTCAACACAAATGAATTTGTAGACTCTATATGTAAAATTATGATTTCGCCGGTCAGATATTCAGAAAATATATGTTTAAATTTTGAGTCGGAGGCTGAATTATTAATTTTAAGTATTTTATTTAAATCGGTATATTCTATATCGGGTTCCGAAATAAGTTTATGTATTGTTTCAAATTCGTTTTCCGGAATATTAAAAATATCTGAAACCGTTTTAACAAAATCAAGTTCTTTTGCAGTAACATTTTCATTTTCATTAATAAATTCTAATAAACGAATTAAAACAACAATTTTTTCATTTTGATTTAACTGTTCATTTATTTCGCTACAAATTTTCAGAACTTTAACCGAATTTAATGACGTTTGTTTTTTTACTTTCATTGTATCGTCATGGTTTGCATGATGATGTATTTTTACAAATTCGTCAAATAAATTGATGTATATTTTGATGTATTCTTTATTTAACACAACGGAAAGATAAGATCTGACCACTTTGCGAGCTTCTTCCGATACTGAATTGGTATCAGCATTTGCAATGATTGCAAATAATCTCATCAGCGCTTTTAAAATTGATTCGTTCATTTTTTAATTAATGAAAATTGAATTTATACTTTTAATTTTTCACCTTCTGATTTTGCAACAATAACTGCACCGCAACTATCACCCCAAACATTTACCGAAGTTCTGAACATATCTAAAATTCTATCAACAGGTAATATCAGTGCAACACCGGCAATGGGTAAATCAACTGCTGTCAGAATAATTGTAATCATAAATAAACCGGCCATCGGAATACCTGCGGCACCGATTGAAGCTAATAAACCGGTGATTACAACAATTATTTGCTCGGTAATTCCTAAATTAAACCCATAGGCTTGTGCAATAAACAAAGTAGCTACGGCTTCATATAATGCTGTTCCGTCCATGTTAACCGTTGCACCTAAAGGTAGTGTAAATCCGGAAATTTTATTTGAAACACCCGAATTATATTCAACAGATTCCATTGTTAATGACAGGGTTGCACCTGAGGAAGAGGTTGAAAATGCAGTTAATAATGCCGATCGCATTGCTTTAAAATGAGCCCACGGACTGACTTTTGCTATAAATTTTAACATAAGAGGTAAAATTACTGCCGAATGTATTAATAAACCTGCTAATACAGTTAAAGTGTACATTCCTAAAATTCCTAAAAATTTCATTAGTTCACCGGCTTGGTCGGCAACTGCTTTTGCAACTAAACCAAACACACCTAAGGGAGTAAATAATATAAGGAACATAGTTATTTTCATCATCACATCAAAACCGGCATTAAAAAAATCGGTTAATATTATACGTGATTTAGAGTTTGTTTTTGTAATAAAAAAACCGAATAAAATTGTAAAAAATATAATTGAAAGCATTTCATTATTATAAAATGCCTGAACAATATTTTCCGGAATAATGTTTAATAAAGTATCAAATAAAGTATGAGATGGTTGTTCCGGAATTTCATATGAATTACTGTATGATTTGTCTATTCCTACACCCGGTTTTAAAATATTTACAAAAATTAAGCCTGTTAAAATAGCCAGTGTGCTTGTTGTTAAGTAATAAATAATCGTTTTTAAACCGATTCTTCCGAGATTGCCGGCCGAACCTATATTTGCAATCCCGGAAATTATTGACATAATTATCAGGGGAATGATAATCATTTTTAAGGCTTTTAAGAATAATATTCCCATCCAATAAATATAGCCTATTTCATGATTATATTTTGATTGTTCAAGGATATATTGAATTTGAGATTCCGATAAGTCATCGGAGCTTTTAAATTGAATTATTTTGGTGAACTCCGATTTGCTTACAGGTTGGTTATCAATTAATTCTTCTAATTTAATTAAGGTCTCTTCCGGTATTTTATTTTGTGACTTTTCTTTAACAATTTTTTCAAAAGTTTTAATATTAATCGTGTATAAATTTGGAAAAGAAATACCATAGAAAACAGCAGCCGTTATTGCAATTAAAATTTGCCAATGCAATGCTATTTTTTTCTTTTTTTTCATAAAAATATCAAAATATTTACCGGTAAAATTAATAAATATATTGCTTATCCGTAAATTTATTTAGGTTAGTTTTTTAATTTAATACCATTGAAACTTTTTTAACAACGATTTTGTGTTAATTTTACGATTTTAATGTCCGATAGTATATGAATTTGCAAATTATACGGATTTTCTTATCTGAAATTTTATTTGTAATCTTTTTAATTATTTTTTTTGATAATTGTCAAAAAGATCGTTTAATTTCAAAAAATATAATTGAAACGGAAATTAATAATGTAAAAAATGAATTTGAACTTAAAAAAATTGTTGTTGAGAAAAGAGTAATTGCTATTGATATTAGTGAGTTGAAAAAGAATTATGTAAATTTTATTTCAATAACTGTTAACGGTGATGATGAAAAAAAATATGTTCAAAGTTTTGATTATAAAACAGGGATTTCATTATCAGAATGTTCGCTCAATTACAAAATTTTGCCCAAAAACAATGATAAATCGTCAATGTTTTATGCTTCCTATGAAGGATTTGTGAAAATCAAAGAAATTAGTAAACGAAAACGGCAAATATCAATTGAATACGATTTTCGTTTATTTGCAGTTCCTAATGATTATAAAACTTATACAATAAAAGGCAGTATTACAAATTGCAACTATTGATTTGATTTATAATGAATTGTATTACTATTATTTTCAGTAAGTATTTTTTTTGCAAGCTTCATTATTGATTCAGATGATACTTTTTCATATAATTTAATTTCGTTATTAATATGTTCAGCCTTACCGATTAATTCAAAAAAGGATAAATTTATTGCTTTGTTCAGAACATCTGTTTCACTAAAAATATTTTTGGATTCGATTTTGTTTTTTACTTTTTGCAACTCTCGTTCAGAGACTAACTCATTTTGTATTTTATAGAGCTCTTTTTGTAATTCTGTTTCGGCTTTTTCATAACTTACATTCTTACTTAATTTCCCGCTTATAACAAATAAACCGGCATCAATAGTTCTTGTTAAGTATGCTTCAATATCTGAGAAAATGTTTTGTTCTTTAACTAAAGCCTGAAATAATCTTGAAGAATCACCGTTTGATAATATATCCGACAATAAATCAACGGTTTGATATTCGTCATCTTTTCTTTTGCACATATGGTAAGTTTTGTATAAAGCATTACCGGGAACATTTTTGTTTAATTCTAAAAACCTTGCCTCTGTTTGAACCGGTTCTATCGGTATATTTTTTAATGATAACTCTCTCTTTTTAATATCACCGAACCATTTATTTACCATATCACAGATATAATTTTTTTCAAAATTTCCGGCAATGGTTAATATAGCGTTGTTGGGTGCATAATGTTTATAGAAAAAATCTTTAACATCTGATAGTTTTGCTTGTTCAATATGAGAAATTTCTTTGCCTATTGTTGCCCATGCGTAGGGATGCACTTTATATGCTAATGGTCTCATATAAAGCCAAATATCACCATAAGGTACGTTGAAATAATTTTGCTTAAATTCTTCAATTACCACTTTCTTTTGAACATTTAAGCTTTTATTAGAAAATGCTAATTTTAACATCCTGTCGGATTCGAGCCATAATGCCGTTTCTAAATTATTTTTCGGCAAGGTTTCATAATAATTAGTTATATCATTGTTAGTGAATGCATTGCTGCTTCCTCCGGCCTCTTGTAAAGGTATATCATAATCCGGTATATTTTCAGAACCTCCGAACATTAAATGCTCAAATAAATGAGCAAATCCTGTTTTATCGGGTTTTTCATCTTTTGAACCTACATCATAAAGCACATTTACTGCTGCAATTTCTGTATATTTATCTTGATGAAAAACTACTCGTAAACCGTTTTCTAAGGTAAATTTATGGATATCTGTCATATCATTTCTTTAGAAGTCATACCGTATATGGTTAATTTGTTGTTTTGCGGTTCGGTATTCAAGAATCAGGTCTTCAATTATTGATTTTACCGGTTTAATTTCGTTAATAAGTGCAGAAACTTGCCCGATTTCCAGTTCTCCGTTTTCAATATCTCCTTCAAACATTCCTTTTTTAGCCCTTCCTTTCCCCAATAATTCAGCTAACTCTTCGCGAGTTGCACCGATGTTTTCAATTTTTTCGACCTCAGAATAAAATGAATTCTTTAATAATCTGACAGGAACCAATTTTTTTAACGCCAGTTTTGTTGAACCTTCTTCGGCTTTTATAATTTCATTTTTAAAGTTGATATGGGCAGATGCTTCTTCGGATGCAACAAATCTGCTGCCGATTTGAACGGCATCAGCACCTAATACCATAGCAGCTAAAATACCTCTGCCGGTTCCTATCCCTCCGGCAACAATCACCGGTTTTGAGGTAAGCGATCTGACCAAAGGTGTTAAAACAAGTGATGTTGTTTCTTCCCGTCCGTTATGCCCTCCGGCTTCAAATCCTTCTGCAACAATGGCATCAGCACCTGCTTCATCCGCTTTTACGGCAAATTTAGAATTTGAAATTACATGAATAACTTTAATTCCTTTTTCTTGCAGCTGTTTTGTCCAAATTTTCGGATTTCCTGCTGATGTTATCACTATTTTAACTCCTTCATCAATAATAATTTGCATAATTTCTTCGGTTTGTGGGTACAAAAGCGGAACATTTACTCCGAATGGTTTTTCGGTAGCTTGTTTTGTTTTACGAATATGTTCTCTAAGTACATCAGGGTACATTGAACCGGCACCGATAACACCTAAACCTCCGGCATTACTTACCGCCGATGCTAATTTCCAGCCGGAACACCATATCATACCACCTTGTATTATAGGATATTGTATGTTTAAAAGTTTGCAAATTCTGTTCATAATGTTATTAAGCAAATTGTAAAAATCGAATAAATATAATTACTCTGTTTATTTTTAAGATATTAATTTCAAAAATGAAGAAATTTTACCATATTATTTCCGAAATTCCTTTTGATTTTAAAAACAAATTTGTTTTACTGAAATGCTTATTTCCAAAAAATCCGTTATAAGCTGAACGAGGTGAGGGATGTGCAGATTTTAAGATATAATGTTTTGATTCGTCAATGATTTTGCCTTTTTTTTGTGCATATGCTCCCCATAAAATGAAAACGATATTCTCTTTTTCATCTGAAATTTTTTTTATAACTGCATCTGTAAATGTTTCCCAACCTTTATTTTGATGAGAACCTGCATGTCCGGCTCTTACCGTTAATGTGGCATTTAACATTAAAACACCTGTTTTTGCCCAATGTTCAATATTTCCTGTATCGGGTATTTTCTTTCCTGTATCATCAAATAATTCTTTATAAATATTTCTTAGAGAAGGCGGAATGCTGACTCCTTCTTTTACAGAAAAACATAAGCCGTGTGCTTGTCCTACACCATGATACGGGTCTTGACCCAGAAGAACGACTTTAACCGAATTTACAGGACACAAATCAAATGCTTTAAAAATATCATCTCCTTTCGGATATATTGTCTGAGTTTTATATTCTTCTTTAACGAAATCGGCAAGATTAATAAAATATTCTTTTTGAAATTCTTCTTTTAAAAGATTCTGCCACGATTGTTCAATCTTCACCGTCATTAAAAATAAATTTATCGTTTTTTAAAAAGTTTTAAAAGCGGTTTAATATAATCCTCACCGGTTTTTATTCGTTCGTTATCAATGCCGTTTTTATCAAAAACCGATTTGATTTTTAAGTAATGATTCTTTCTGTCCGTTTCAAATTTGCTGCGAAAATTTTTATCAGAGGTATCAAGCCAAAATTCTTCACCGGTTTCGGCATCTTTAATTTTTAACAGACCAATATTCGGTAATCTGTATTCTCTTTCATCGTAAATATGCAGTGCAATTAAATCGTGTTTATGGTGTGCAATTTGTAGTGCTTTTTCAAAATCATTATCAAAGAAATCTGAAATAATGAACGCAGTACTTCTTTTTTTAACTGCATTTGTGAAATACCTTAATGCTTCGGAAATATTTGTTCCTCTGTTTTTAGGTTTACAATCTAACAGTTCTCTGATAATTTTTAGAATATGAATTTTTCCTTTTCCGGGCGGAATAAATTTTTCAACTTGATTGCTGAAAAAAATCACTCCGACTTTATCGTTATTTTGAATAGCAGAGAAAGATATAACTGCAGAAAGTTCAGTAATTAAATCTTTCTTTAACATTCCGTCAGTTCCGAAATGTTGGGATGCGCTGGTATCAATGAGGATAATTACGGTTAATTCTCGTTCTTCTTCAAATACTTTTATGTATGGTTTGTCGTATCGAGCAGTAACATTCCAATCAATTGTTCGCACATCGTCACCATATTGATATTCACGCACTTCACTAAAAGCCATTCCTCTGCCTTTAAATGCACTGTGATATTCACCTGCAAATATATGTTTTGATATACCTCTGGTTTTTATTTCAATTTGACGAACTTTTTTAAGCAGTTCTTGTGTTTGTCTGTCTGCCATGATTTGATAAAATACAAATAATCAGCAAAAATAACATTTCGTAAGAAAATATCTGATAATTTACGAATAAAAAAAAATCGTGCCGTTAAGAACACGATTTTTTCTACTTAAATTCTTTCAACGTCTTTATCTCCTCTGCCTGAAATATTAATAATTGCTAATTCGTTTTTATTTTTGAGTAATTTCATCGCCAAAGCAACCGCATGTGCCGATTCTATTGCCGGAATAATGCCTTCTTTTTCTGACAGCAATCGGAATGCAGCGATTGCCTCGTTATCGGTAATGCCATGATATTCAGAGCGTTTGATGCTTTGTAAATAAGCATGTTCAGGACCTATACCGGGATAATCTAAACCCGCGGCAATAGAATATGACCCCATGGGATTACCGTTTTCATCAGCTAAGCAGAGTGAATTTGAACCTTGAAATATCATATTTTTTCCTAAATTTAAAGTGGCTGCGGTACGCTTGCTGTTTAAACCTTCTCCGGCACCTTCGGCTCCGAATAATTTTACAGATTTATCGTTAATAAAATCTTTAAAAATTCCGATAGCATTAGAACCGCCGCCGATACAAGCAAAAACAGAATCGGGTAATTTGCCTTCAATTTCTAATATTTGATTTTTGGCTTCTTTGCCGATAATACTTTGAAAATGAGCAACCATAGTAGGATAGGGATGAGGACCTACGGCTGAACCCAATAAATAATATGCATCGGGATGTTCAATATAATAGCTTAACGCAGCATCAACAGCATCTTTTAATGTACCTTGTCCTTGGTTTACCGAAACAATTTCAGCTCCGAGAAGCTTCATTCGGTCAACATTCATCACTTGACGTTCAATATCTACGGAACCCATAAACACTTTACATTTAATTCCGAATAATGCGGCTGCGGTTGCGGTTGCAACTCCGTGTTGTCCGGCTCCGGTTTCGGCTAAAATTTGTGTAGCACCTAATCGTTTTGCCAATAAAATTTGTCCGATTGTATTATTAATTTTATGTGCTCCGGTGTGATTCAAATCTTCACGTTTTAAATATATTTTACTGCCGACTTCTTCTGATAAACGTTTTGCAAAAAATAGCGGAGAAGGTCTGCCGACATATGTTTTTAACAGTTGAATGTATTCATTTTGAAATTCTACTGTGAAAACTATTTTATTGAAAGCATTTGCTAAATCATTTAACTTACTTTCTAAAACCGGAGGAACGAATGCTCCGCCGTATTGTCCGAAATAATCTTGTCGGTTTGTTTGTTGTTCTTGTGTTTTTGTTGTCATGACTTTAATTTTTTTATTTTAATAATTTGAATGTGAATTGTTTGTACTTGTAGTCTATGTCTGCCTGTACCAACGATTTTCAATACGATTTAACCAAATTCGGATGTATTTTATCATGTTTATAAATTTAGACAATAAAAAAGCCGCAAGTGAGATACCTGCGGCTTTGGATATGATAATGTGAATTACAAAACTATCGCAAAGAGTAATCTCCTTGTTTTAAAGTTTTATATTGCCACCAATTATTTTTAAAAATGTTCATTCTTTTTTATTAATTTCACCCAAAGAAAAACAATTTTTTTGGAATTATCAAAAAAAATCTCAGAATTTATAAGAAAAACCGATACCTAATATTTCTTTAAATTGCGTTCGGGGTCCTTTAACTCCGGTTAATATCCCTGAATTATCAACGATATCAAACAGAGTATCATGATCATATATAAATTGTGTACTGATATTTGCCGTAATATATTTACTGATTTTCATAGCTAATAATACTTCCCAGTTTACATCAATATTTTGCGGATTATTCAAATAATTTGAGAAGAAATCTATTTTTGTATTCAAATTTATATTTTTTGCAATATCTTTAGCGTAAGTAACTTTTATATAGCCTCCGAATTCACTACGTGTTTTTTCTCCGATTTCAACACCAAAAGCTCCGGCATCGGCTAATAATTGGTTATTAACTATTGTTGTTTTTGATGTTAAAGGGGCAAAGAAAACAGAAGTATTATTGTTCGGCTTATAATCAATACCTGCTGCAAACAATAAGTATCCGGGAGCCAAAAATGAGGAAATTACCGTTGAATCATCAGGATATATATAACCGTTTTCAAACTGAGTTTTAAAATTCATCAGTGCAGCGTAATATATTTTATTATTTGCTTTCGTTCCTAATTTTGATGAAAAATCGATTTTATCATCCGTTTTGATGAAAGCAACATTTTCTTTTTTCCCCTGTCTTTGTTTCCCGTATCCTAAACCAAGCGAATTATCCCATGTGAATTTACCTTTTTTGTAGTTTGCAAATAATGAGGCTAATCCGTTAACTGTTATTGAGTTAATACCTCCTGCTGCCCAATATGTTGAGAAACCGGTTTGTCCGAAAGTTAAAGAAAGAACGCCGCCTTTTTCCCAACCGTCGGTGGTGTCCTTACTTACTTTTTTCAACTCGCTTTCCTTTTCGGTTATTTGAGCAAAAACATTTAAAAAGATAAAGAAAGAAATTAAGATTGTTAATGTAATTTTTTTCATTATAAAAAGAATTAAATTAATAGAATTATTTTACTTGATTAATGATTTACAAATTTCTTATTTATTTTTTAATAAATCTCTAATTTCTGTTAATAATAATTCTTCTTTTGTAGGTTCGGTAGGTTTGGCCGGTGCTTCTTCTTTTTTCTTTTTAATTTTGTTATATGCTTTAACAACTAAAAAGATAGAAAATGCAACAATTATAAACGTGATAACAGTATTAATAAAATTACCGTACATAAGGGAAACTTCCGGTACTTCAGCAATACTGATATTCCCTTTGGCATCTGTAACTGCTGCAATTGGTTTTTGGATGATGATTTTTAATTGAGAAAAATCAACTCCGCCTAATAATTTTCCAATCGGAGGCATTAAAATATCATCAACTAATGATTTAACAATAGCACCAAAGTAAGTTGCCATAATTAAACCGACTGCTAAATCAATTACATTTCCTTTACTTATAAATTCCTTAAATTCTTTAAACATGCTTAAAACAGTTTGTGGTTTTATTTTACAAAAGAACGAAATTTTTTAATAAATTCATCTTAAATCAGGTTAATAAAAAGCTAACAAAATAAATCGGAAGATACGACATGCATATTACATTTTTTAAAAAGATAAAAATCATTATATTTGTGAGCTATAAATCTATGAATAAATCAGCGTTTCATATTACTAAGAAACAACTCTATATTTGTGTAAAACAAAGAGACAGTTTTATTTAATTACTTCCTGTAAGTATTCAACAATTCCTTTTTTAAATAATTTTAAATTTTTTGTTATGTCATTACCGTATGCAGAACCTTATAAAATAAAAATGGTAGAACAAATCTATCGCAGTACACAAAAAGAAAGAGAACAGTGGATTGAAGAAGCTAATTTTAACTTGTTTAATTTAAGAAGTGAACAGGTTTTTATCGATTTATTAACCGATTCGGGTACGGGTGCGATGTCTGATAAACAGTGGTCGGCAATGATGCTCGGTGATGAAAGTTATGCGGGTGCATCTTCCTATTTCAAATTAAAAAAAGCAATTAAAAATATTCTCGGATTCGAATATTTTTTACCTACTCATCAAGGAAGAGCGGCAGAAAATGTGCTTTTTTCAACAATTATTAAAGAAGGAGATATTGTACCCGGAAACTCACATTTTGATACAACAAAAGGGCATATCGAATTCAGAAAAGCAAAAGCTGTTGATTGTACTATTAATGAAGCATTTGATACAACTCTTGATTTTCCTTTTAAAGGGAATATTGATATTAATAAATTAGAAGCTGTTTTAAAAAAATATCCGAAAGAAAGAATTCCCTTAATTATAGTTACAATCACAAATAATTCGTCAGGCGGTCAGCCGGTTTCTATGGAAAACCTAAAGCAAGTCAAAATAATTGCAAATCAATACGGTATTCCTGTGTTTTTTGATTCAGCAAGATTTGCCGAAAATGCCTATTTTATAAAAATGAGAGAAAAAGCACATGAGCATAAAAGTATTAAAGAAATTGTAAAAGAAATGTATTCATATGCAGACGGAATGACTATGAGCAGCAAGAAAGATGCAATTGTTAATATGGGAGGATTTATTGCAATGCGCAGCGAAAAACTTTTTCGAGACGCATCGGTTTTTAATATTATGTTTGAAGGTTATATCACTTACGGAGGAATGTCCGGCAGAGATATGAATGCATTAGCCCAAGGATTGGATGAGGGAACAGAATTTGAAGTTTTGGAAGCAGGAATTAAACAAGTCGAATATCTCGGAAATAAATTAATTGAATGCGGTATTCCAATCCAATTTCCGATTGGCGGACATGCAGTATTTATTGATGCAAAACGGTTTTTACCACAAATAAATAAAGAAGAATTTATTGCACAAACCGTTGCAGTTGAGCTATATATTGTAGGAGGAATAAGAGGTGTGGAAATCGGAACAATATTAGCCGATCGTGATCCCGAAACTCGAGAAAACAGATATCCCGGATTGGAATTGGTACGTTTAGCAATTCCGAGAAGAACATACACAAACAGCCATATGGATTATGTTGCGGCTGTGTGTAAAAAAATATTTGATACCAGACATGAAGCAAAGCACGGACTCAGAATTGTTGAAGAAGCGCCTATTATGAGGCATTTTACGGTAAAATTAGAAAAAATTAAATAAAAAAATATTTTGAAAGACCTTACAGTAGGAAAAGAAGGAAAGTTAATTTTATTATTTGCTTTGCCTATGCTGATAGGAAGCATATTTCAACAACTTTATATTTTTGTGGACAGCATTGTTGTCGGGAATTTTATCGGGGAAGGAGCATTAACGGCTGTCGGTGCTTCTTTTCCGGTATTTTTTGCATTAATTTCCTTAGGTATCGGTTTAGCAACCGGAGCGGGAGTAGTAATTTCTCAATTTTTCGGAGCGAAACAATATGAAAATGTTCAAAAAGGTATTGATACCATGTATATCATACTTTTTTTATCTTCAATAATTATCGGCATAACAGGAATTACTTTTATTGACGAAATTTTGAGTGTTGTAAGATTACCTAAAGGTACAGAAAATTCAGCAAAAATATATTTAACGATACTTCTGGCCGGTTTAATTTTGGATTTCGGTTACAACGGAACTGCTGCAATTTTCAGAAGTTTAGGAGATTCAAAAACACCTTTATTTTTTCTGATAATAGCTACGTTTACTAATATTATTCTTGATATTCTTTTTGTTAAGTATTTTAAAATGGGTATTGAAGGGATTGCATATGCGACATTAATTTCAAAAGCAGGTGCATTCTTTACGGCAATTTTGTATATAAAAAGAAAATATGAATTATTTAATGTTAAATTACTTCATTTAAAATTTGATAAAAAAATATTTTTAAAAGGTCTTAAAATTGGTATGCCTTCCGGTTTACAACAAATGTTTGTTGCTTTAGGAATGATGGCAATATATCGTATTGTCGGAAAATTTGGTGTAACCGTTACAGATGCGTATTCGGTTGCTACACGAATTGATTTTTTGGGTATGGTTCCGGCAATGAGTTTTTCTATGGCTTTAACGGCATTTACCGGACAAAATATAGGAGCCGGGCGAATTGACAGGGTAAAGCAAGGATTAAAAGCAACAATAATTATGAGCGGAAGTTTTGCCGTTTTAATAAGTTTAATTGTTATTTCTTCTGCAAATTATTTAATGCGTGCGTTTACTCCAGACCCCGAAATTATAAGAATCGGTACGGAATATTTATTAATTGTCAGTTCGTTTTATATTATATTTTCGGTAATGTTTTCGCTAATGGGAACATACAGAGGTGCCGGAGATGCATTATTTCCGATGTTTATTACTTTATTAACCTTATGGCTTATTCGTGTTCCTTTATCTGACTACTTGTCAGGAATATACGGAGAAAAAGGGATTTGGTACGCTTTGCCGGTAACATGGTTATTTGGAATGACGGTTTCATCTGTTTATTATTTTACAGGAAGGTGGAAACGAAAAGTTGTAGTAAATTCAATTTTACAAGCAGATTTATAAACTATGAAAGAATTAGCAATCGGAATAGATATAGGCGGTACAAACACGGTTATCGGAATTGTTGATAAATCAGGGAATTTGTATTCAGAAAAAAAAATAACAACCAAAGGATATGGTAATTTTGAAAGCTATCTTAATGTTATATTTTTATTAATTCAAAATGAATTATCAGCTATTAAAGAAACCTTCCGTTTATCAGGAATAGGTATCGGTGCACCTAACGGAAATTACTATAAAGGAACCATCGAACATGCTGCAAATTTAGAATGGAAAGGAATATTACCGATTGCAGAAAAATTTAAAAAGCAATTTAAAGTACCTATACATATAACTAATGATGCGAATGCTGCCGCTTTAGGGGAAAAAATTTACGGCGGAGCTAAAAACATGAAGCATTTTATTGTAATTACCATAGGCACAGGTTTAGGAAGCGGAATTGTTATTAACGGAAATTTATTGTACGGAGCTGACGGTTTTGCAGGTGAAATGGGGCATACAACAGCAATTGTCGATGGTCGTTTATGCGGATGCGGACGAAAAGGTTGTTTGGAAACCTATGTATCGGCAACCGGCATAGTACGTACATATCAGGAATTATTGTCCGAAAACCAAATAATTCAAAAGCAAGTTAATAATTCCGAAGAAATTTATAGATTAGCTTTGCAGGGAAATGCATCAGCCATAAAGGCATTTGATTATACTGCAAACATTTTAGGGAAAGCATTAGCCGATGCGGTTGCCTACTTTAGTCCGGAAGCGTTTTTCATTACCGGCGGTTTAGCAGAAGCAGGTGATTTATTAATAAAACCGACTAAAACATATATGGAGGAAAATCTTCTGGAAATTTATAAAAACAAAATTATGGTTTTACAATCTGAACTTCAAGGAAGTTTTTCGGCTATTCTTGGTGCAAGTGCATTGGTTTGGAACGAATACTAAAGGAAACTCAAAAAAATAGACACTATCGTTTCTGTTTATCCAATTATGGCTCTTGTTATATTTTATTCTCGTAAAAAAATGAAAAACTGCATCAAAATATTATGAAGCAGTTCTTCGTATCAGCTTAAATTTTTAAATTAACCCGCATTTAAC
>DYOF01000176.1 GCA_020720665.1 Acetofilamentum sp.
AAATAAAGGTACAGTTAGCGCTAAAAAATATCGGCAAGTAAGTATCATGTTCACTGATTTTAAAGACTTTACAAGAATTTCATCCGAACTTGCACCCGAAGATATTATTAAAGAATTGAGTGTTTATTTCAGAAAATTTGATGAAATAACCGGGGATCATTTTATTGAAAAAATAAAAACAATCGGTGATGCATTTATGGCTGTCGGCGGATTACCTCTCAGAAATAAAAGTAACCCGATAGATACGGTATTGGCAGCATTGGAAATTCAACGCTTTATGAAAATTTACAATGAACCTCGAAAAGCTAAGGGTTTAACCGTTTGGGAATTGCGTGTAGGAATACACACAGGAGAAGTGATTGCAGGTGTAATCGGCAGTAAAAAGTTTGCATATGATATTTGGGGTGATGCAGTTAACACCGCAAGTAGGATTGAAACAGCAGGGGAACCCGGTAAAGTAAATATTTCAGGAGAAACCTATAAACATATCCAAAAATTTTTTAATTGTACATACCGAGGCAAAATTCCCGCCAAAAATAAAGGTGATATTGATATGTATTTTGTTGACGGATTAAAAGAAAAATTCAGAGAAAACAACGACCCGATTGAACCGAATCTGTTATTCGAAGAAGAACTTGCAATGTTTTAATTTTAATAATTCTCTAAAATTGTTGTTTAATTTGAAGATTTTAAAAATCTACGCTTATTTTTTTATTCTCATTTTTTTAATACCGTCATGTTCTGAACGGATAAGACCTTATATAATACAGAACACTACTATAACAGAACATTTTTCAGGTTTAGAATGCGATAAAAAATTTGAAATTAATTTTTTTGAAGATAAAAAAATATCTGTCGGTGCCGAACAGTTTGATTCCTATCGTAATCTGATTGAAAACAAGAGAGTAGCATTAGTCGTGAACCAAACAAGTGTTGTAAATGATAAACATCTTGCGGATTTCTTGATTGAAAACGGTATAAATATTATTAAAATTTTTGTTCCGGAACACGGTTTCAGAGGGGATATTGACAGAGGTACAGAATTTAATAATTCAACAGATGAAAGAACCGGATTGCCGATAATTGCACTTTACGGGAAAAATAAAAAACCTAAAAAAGAACAATTAGAAGATATTGATATTGTAATTTTTGATATTCAGGATGTAGGTGTCAGATTTTTCACATACATAAGCACAATGCATTACGTAATGGAAGCTTGTGCCGAAAATAGTAAGAAATTTATTGTATTAGATCGTCCTAATCCGTTGGGGGATTATGTTGACGGACCTGTTTTGCAAGCTGAATATAAATCATTTGTGGGGATGCATCCTATTCCTGTTGTGCATGGTTTGACCGTAGGTGAATTATCCCTGATGATAAACGGTGAGAGATGGTTAAGCGGTGGATTAACTTGTGATTTACATGTTGTTAAAGTATTTAATTATAAACACGCAGATAAATGGCACTTGGAAATTAAACCTTCGCCCAATTTAACTACCGATATAGCTGTCAGACTGTATCCTTCCTTATGTTTTTTTGAAGCAACGGAAATAAGCATCGGAAGAGGTACCGATTTCCCTTTTGAAATTATCGGATATTCGGAAGAAGGGTTCGGTGAATATTCATTTATGCCTGTTGATAAACCCGGTATGCAAATTAATCCGATTCACGAAAACAAAATGTGTTGGGGAATTGATTTGCGTAAAAGCCCTGATGATATTAAATTTAGCTTAAAATATATTTTAAATTTTTCCGAAAAATTTGACCGGAAATCAGATTTTATTACAAATCCGAAATGGTTTAATTTACTTGCAGGGAATGATAAATTGTATAAGCAAATTATTTTGGGAATGAGTGAAGAACAAATTAAAGAAACCTGGTCAAAAGATTTAACAGCCTATAAACAAATTCGAAAAAAATACTTGCTTTATATTGATAATGAGTGAATTAAAAAACTGTCTTACACTCTGTGGAATTTCATATTTGAAATCAGCAGATTATAAGACAGTTTTAAATATTCGGAAAATAATTATTTTTCAACAATTAAACTTTCAACGGCTTTTGTATAATATACTTTAATTTCTCCGGTAACTATATCAGTGTAAACGAAATAGGCATCCAAAGTCGGTTCACTTTCAATTATTTTAATACTTTTGTCTAAACCTGATACCATGCACGCAGTTGCATAGGCATCTGCCGTCATACAGTCGTCAGCCAAAATTGTAGCACTTAAAATATTTTGATAGGAGGGATATCCTGTTTTAGGGTCGATAGAATGTGAATATTTTTTCCCGTCTTTTATGTAGAAACGTCTGTAATTGCCGGAAGTAGCCATTGCCTTATCGGTAATTGCTAATATGGTTTGTAATTCTTGACCTGCAACATTATTACCTTCAACAGGTTTATCAATTCCTACACGCCATTTTGCACCGTATTTTAAACCTTTAACTTTTAATTCACCGCCGATTTCAACCATGTAATTATTTACTCCTTTGCCTTCAAGGTATTCGCAAACAATATCAACAGCTTGTCCTTGTGCAATTGCGTTTCCTGAAAGTTCAATATGATCATTTTCTTTAAGCAAATAATCCGTTTCAATTTTAACTTTACTCATTCCGACATATTGTAATAAGCTATCAATCAATGCACTGTCAATAATAGTTTCTCCTTCGGTATATCCGAATCCGTAAACATTAATCAGCGGACCTACAGTTATATCAAAAGCTCCGTTTGATTTTTCTGTTACTTCTTTTGCTTTATAAAACATTTGTTTAAAATATTTATCCACTTTAACATTATTTCCTTGATTTACTTTAGAAATTACCGAATTTGGCTCGTAAGTTGAAAGAGACATATCAAACTCTCTTAAAAGAGAATCAATTCCTGCTTTAAAATTATTTGTAGTTCCTTCATAAATAATATGATAAGTAGTTCCTTGAGTTTCGCCTTCAATTTTAAAAAACTCTTTTTTTTCACCACATGAAAATAATAAAGTGCTGATTATACTTAATGTTAAAATAAACTGTTTCATCTGTCTAAAAATTTATAATTAATTAATATTCTGCAAATT
>DYOF01000177.1 GCA_020720665.1 Acetofilamentum sp.
AACCGCTTGTCCAAACAGGTTTCGACAGCTGTTTATGAATAATGCGGGTTAATTTCTTTCGAGAAATCGGTAATTCTTATTGTATCGTTATCATAGCCGAAGTAGGATATTACTAATTTATCTGTCAAATCGGTTTTTGGTATTTCAAAATAACCGTATTGATTAGTCATTGCGGCAATTGTAGTGTTTTCCCAAAACACTTTTGCTCCGATTGCCGGATCTTGATAATTTTTATTGTTTTCAAAGAATACATATCCGCTGATATTAAATCCAAACACAGTTTCAGGAATAAGTATAATAATGAAAACAAAGAATATGATTTTGTTTTTCATTTTTTTCAGTTTAATTTTTGATAATAATAGGAATCTCAAATTTTAATTGATAAACTGAACTCAAAGTCTGAATACTTGTATGTTTAATAACAATTTACTACCCGATAAGATTTCGGGCGGTTTATTCAGTACTTTATAAAATAAAAACAGGAAAGGATTTATTTCGGTTTTAAATAAATTTAATACTTGTTGTCCGAACGCTACGTAATTGTTAATTTTTAATATTGAAAACGTATATGGTTCAATAATTTTTAAATAAAAAATTTGATCCTTGCAACAGTCAGAATTCGAAATTAAATCAGATTTACAATTCATTCCAGAGCAACAGCCATTTTGCTCAACGCTTGTTAATGAATGGTTGTGATTATGATTATTTATCAGAACTTCTTTTATATGACATGTTTGACATTCATGAAAATTTAAAAAAATACCTGTTGCAGACAGCATAAAAACTGAAGCCAAAGCAATAATCGATATTTTTTTTAATTTAGGCATTTTCTTTCTTTAAATTGTAAAATTACACCTAATAAAATTAAAATACAAATTTTAATTGTTTTATTACATTGATATATATCAATATCTTTAAAAATATTTTCGAAATATAAAGTTAAAAGCAGGTGGTGAAGAAAACGTTTGCATTTATTTTTTTTCTATATCTATACGTTATTTAGTAAATTTAACTTAAATTTAACACACAATTAAAGATAAATTTTTTTTTCTTTGTAAAAATTAGAGAAATGTCATACATAAAATTTGAGAAGGATAGATTAGTTAACTTAGAATATGCTTTAAGCAAAGAGTTAATTCGTTCAAACAGAGCAGGGTCGTATGCCGGCACAAGCATAGTTGGTTGTAATACAAGAAAATATCACGGTTTATTAGTCAGTCCTTTGGCTGACGGACACAAACATGTTTTATTGTCGGGCATTGATGAAACAATAATTCAAAATGAAAAAGAATTTCGTTTAGGCATTCACCAACATCCCGGAGATTTTTATTTTCCTCACGGTCACAGATATTTAACAGGCTTTGAAGCCGACCCTATCCCTGCATTATGTTATCGTGTCGGCGGAGTTATTTTAAAAAAAGAATTATTATTAGTTCAAGAAGAAGAGCGAATTCTTATTAAATATACTGTTGAGGATGCTCACTCACAAACAATTTTGAGATTACAACCCTTTTTGGCATTCCGAAATATCCACCAGCTGTCAAAAGAAAACATGGATGCAAATATTAAAGCTGAAGAAATTCGTAACGGAATAAAATACAGAATGTATAATCATTATCCATTTTTATATATGCAAACATCCAAAAAAGCTAAAATTATTACTGCGCCGGATTGGAACAAAAATAACGTGTATAGAGAAGAACAAAAAAGAGGTTATGAATTTACCGAAGATTTATTTACGACAGGTTACTTCGAACTTCAGGTAAAAAAAGGAGAAACAATAATATTTTCTGCCGGTTTAACTGAAACTTCAACACATAATTTGAACAGTAAATTTATTTCTGAAATAAATAAGCGAATACCCAGAAACAGTTTTGAACACAATTTATGCAATTCAGCACAACAATTAATCTTAACTAAAAATAAAGAAACGTGCATTATTGCAGGTTTTCATTGGTATAATGCCCAAATAAGAGAAACTTTACTGTCAATTACCGGAACAACTTTATATAATAAACAATCAGACCCAAAGATTTTTATTAAAATTTTTGATACCGTAATAAAACATGTATTAAATTCAGAAGAATTATTACCCCCTGACATCCCTTTATTGATAATCAGAACACTGCAAAAATATGTTGCCTACGCACATAATTGCGAAAGCGTTTGGAAAAAATACGGAAAACATATTCTTACACTACTTCGCCAACTTAAAGAAGGCAAGTTTATTGCAAAAATACATGACAACGGATTACTTTATATACCCGAAGAACACCCCACATCAACATGGATGGGAGAATTCTCTGACGGAAAGCCGGTAACTCCGCGTACAGGTTTTGTGGTTGAAATAAACGCACTGTGGTATAACGCTTTGCAATATCTTACCGGCGTTGCCGAACTTAATAACAGTGATAGTTTAAGAAAAGAAATAAGTACTTTTCCCGAACGAGTGAAACATTTTTTTAATGTCATTTTTGTTAATGAAGAAGAGACGGCTTTATATGATTTTGTTAATGAAAACGAAATGAATGACGATATAAGACCCAACCAATTATTTGCTGTTTCACTGCCCTATTCTCCTCTAAATGATTTTTTGAAAAAGGCGGTATTAGTTAAAATTGAAAAACATTTGCTTACAGAAAAAGGCTTACGAACACTTTCTCCAAAAAGCCCAAAATATATAGGAAAATATTCCGGAAACGAAAATGAACGTAACCGTGCACGACATCAAGGAACAATTCATCCGTGGTTAATCGGTGAATATTGTGAAGCACGATTAAATTTATATCATGACCAAGGTTTAAAAATAGTTGAAAACATATATAAACAGTTTGAATCTGAAATGAGTGAGCACGGTTTAGGTTCAATCTCAGAATTATATGACGGTAATCCGCCGCATACTCCGAACGGTGCAATTTCTTACGCACCGAGTATAGGAGCTTTATTACGAGTAAAAATGCTTATTGACGATTATAAACAAAATTTATAAAGAATACACACATGAAACACCCGTGTAAAACGATTTTTCACACAAAAGAGCATGACTGAAAG
>DYOF01000039.1 GCA_020720665.1 Acetofilamentum sp.
ATGACATAAAACATATAACAACTCCTTTTGAAATTGTTTAAAAAGTAGTGCCTATACAAAATTGCACTACCCTGAATATCTGTGTCTTATGTTGCAAAATGTGCGAAGTCGGGAAAATGAACGATGAGCAACCCGAATTATTCCAAATTATAATGAAAAATTTATAGGGAGTTGCAAAAATTAAAACAGGAGCGCTTAAAAAAACAAATTAACTAAGCCGATACATAAACCTGTTAAAAAACCCACACTGATTTCAGAAATTGAATGAGCTTTTAACAGCAATCTGGAAGACGCGGTAAATCCTGTTAAAAGAATAATTATTGAGAGAAAATGCAGGCTTGTGAATTGAAAGTCAAACAAACGGAACAAAATTTCGTGCACGGGTTCTTTTAAAACAAACACATGAAAAAAGCCTAAAAATCCTCCAAGTCCGGCTAAATGGGCACTTACTTTAAATTTGAAATTTAATAAAAAAACACACAAAATAACAAAAGCCGAAAGTAAAATAAAATTGCTGATATTGTCCGGAATGCTTAAAGGCAGTTTAATTGAAAGAAAATATGATGCGATATAAATTAAGAATGAAATACCTAAAGGCAAAATACGTTCTTTTCTGTCGGTCAATGATAAATCGGAAATTACTCTGAGGTTTAATAAAAGCAGCAATATTAATAAAGGGGAAATAAACGTAGATAAAAACACGACTAAAATGATTGCTTTTTTGTATTCAATCGGATATAATGCTAAATAAGACGGAAGAAAAAACATCAACGCAACGGCAAATGTCGGTAATAATAACGGATGAAAAATTAAAGAAATAAGACCGGCAGTTTTTTTTATCATTTTATATTTCTTTTCTGAGGCGAGCCACTAAAATATCTAATTGTTCTCTGTATTTGGCAACCGTTCTTCGAGCAATTCTATAGCCTTTTTCTTGTAAAATTTGTGCTAAATGTTCATCGGTCAGAGGTTTACTTTTGTCTTCATTATCAATACATTCTTGTAAAATGTGTTTTATTTCGCGAGTAGAAACCGTTTCACCGTCTTGCGTTTCCATTCCTTCGGAAAAGAAAAACTTTAGGGACAAAATACCAAAATGTGTTTGAATGTATTTGCTGTTGGCAACTCTTGATATTGTAGAAATATCCAAATTCGTTAAATCTGCAATATCTTTTAAAATCATCGGTTTTAATTTTGTTTCATCGCCGGATACAAAATAATCTGATTGAAAACCAATAATTGCATTTATGGTTGTAAGCAGCGTATGTTGTCTCTGCTTTACTGCTTCAATAAACCATTTTGCCGAATCTAATTTTTGTTTTACAAAACCGATAGCTTGTTTTTCAGATTTAGTAACGTCGGTTCTTTTATCTCTTGCACTTACAAGCATTTCCTCATATGCTTTACTGACTTTTAAAGAGGGGATGTTCTTGGAATTTAGCGAAACAACCGGTTCTCCGTCTTCTATTTTAAAAAAAAAATCAGGGGTAATTTCTTGAGCTGTTTTATTTAAAGATGATGAAAAGTTACTACCCGGTTTCGGATTTAGTTTTATGATTATATTTATTGCACCTTTTATATCTCCTTCCGAAATATTTAATCGTTTCGTAATTTTAGAATAATGTTTTTTAGAAAACTCGTCAAAAAAATCAGACAAAATATTAATTGCGGTTTCTAAAACAAACGAATTTATTAAGGGAGAGTTTTTCTTTGCACGCAGTTGTATCAACAAACATTCTTGCAAACTCTGTGCCCCTATTCCGGACGGTTCTAATTCTTGTACAATTTTTAGGGCTTGTTCTAACTCTTCTACGCTTGTTTGAACATTTTGTGAAAAGGCTAAATCATCAACAATTGATGCAAGTTCTCTTCTTAAATAACCGTCTTCATCCAAACTTCCGATTAAATATTCCGCAAGATATTGCTCTTTTTCGTTTATTTTCTTTAGTTGTAATTGGTCTAACAGATATTCTTGTAATGAAAAGCCCTCAGAATAGGGTATGTCAATAATTTTATCGTCCTTTGAGTAATTGTTGGTTGTTAATCGATATTCCGGAATGTCGTCATCATTTAAATAGTCATCTATTGAAAACTCGTCATCAAATTCATTATTATTTTCAGAATCATCGTCTGAGTCATCGGTTGAATCTTTTGAGTATTCATCATTTTCAGAACCTTCTTCTAAAATAGGGTTTTCTTCAATCTCTTTTTTTATTCGTTGCTCAAGTTGTAAGGCAGGCAACTCCAATAATTTTATTAATTGGATTTGTTGCGGTGATAAGCGTTGCAACAATTTTTGACTAAGACTTTGTTTGAGCATTGAATAAAAATAATAATTATTTTGCTTACAAAAGTATAAATATTTTTTAACAATTAAAGGTTTGATTATTATTTTCCTTTCTTAGCTAAATCCGCAAGTCTGAGTGTAAACAGCTAAGCCTTTACTGAAATAATAGGCTAATAAACAACATGTTATCATAATCAAAACTTCACTTTAATAAATCAATCTGGCTCTGACTATCAGCCAATTGAAAGCAAACCTGTAGTATAAAGGTATAATTTAACACATTCTTTCATAAAATTTGTTTAACTTTGAGCATTGATGTATTTATTAAATCATTTGAAATACGATATTTAATGTTAAAATTTTTTCGCAATAATAATATTTTAATGACTTTGGTTTATTTTATTATTGCCGGTGTTTTTTCATCACAAATCCCGTCTGATCTTATGAAATCAATTGATTTTCATAACCAAGCCGTTTTTTATAAATTTATTTTATCGCTTTTACAAGGACAATATTTTTTGCTTTTTTATAAACTGTTAAGCGGAATTTTTATTGCAATTATCGGTTTAATGTTCAATAAGTTGTTATTCAATTCCGGTCTCTGTAAATCCTTTAATTATTTTCAAGGGTTTATATTGATATTTTTTCTGGGTTTAACGGCTTTGAAAACAGAATTATTATCGGTTTTGATATGTTTAACTTTTTTTATAATCGCTTTGAAGGGTATTTTTAAAACAATAAAAAAGCAAGATGCTTTATTTGATTATTTTAATGCCGGATTAATATTATCCGTAATGATTTTCTTTTGGGCAACGTCTGTTTATTTCTTTTTTATAATATTTATCTGTTTATTTATATTAAGATCGTTCAATTGGAGAGAGTGGCTGGTTTCTTTAATCGGTTTAAGCTTACCGGTTTTCCTATTTATTTCTGTTTATTTTCTGGTGTTTTCAAATATTGACATTGTTTTTAACTATCACAAATTGTTTAAACACAATGTAGTGCAATTTGATTTTAGTAATAGTTTTAAAATAGGAGCAATATATATTTCATTATTAGCACTCGTTTCATCAGTGCAAATTATTGGTCGTTTTAATTCTTCTGAAACAGTTGTTCAAGATTTTTATAAAGTTTTTTTTATATTGTTCTTGCTTTCACTAATTACAATTTTTATAAATCAGGCAGACATTTTGCCTGTTTTTGCGTACGGATTTTTGGTTTTTACAATACCTGTCAGCAGAATATTTTTGAATTTGAAAAACAAAATATTTGCAGAAATTATGTTCGATTTTTTTCTTCTTTCGATTATCTTTATGGCAATGGAGATATAATTAAAATTAAATCAGAGAAGATTTTATTTCACGGAAAATTTATAAATTTGCACAGATTTAACCCGAAAACCTAAATAAAATGAATGAAGACGTTCAAATGCAGTTTGAAATTTTAAATGAAAGTATCGACAGAGCAATTAATCACTTACAAAAAGAATTATTGACACTAAGAGCCGGAAAAGCTAATCCGCATATGTTATCGGGCATTATGGTTGAAAGCTACGGACAAATGTCACCTTTAAATCAAGTCGCAAATGTAGGCACCCTCGATGCACAAACTATTGTCATTCAGCCGTGGGATAAGTCATTGATAACTATTATTGAAAAAGAAATACAGAAGGCAAACTTAGGATTTAATCCGCAAAATAACGGGGAGCGTATCATGATAAATGTTCCGCCTTTAACAGAAGAACGTCGCCGAGAATTAGTAAAAATGGTTAAAAATGAAGAGGAAAATTGTAAAATTGCCTTAAGAAGCGCAAGGCGTGAAGCAATGGACGGATTTAAGCAATTAAAAGAAGACGGTTTATCAGAAGATGAACAAAAAAGAGCAGAAATACGTGTTCAAGAAAAAATTGATGATAGCGTAAAAAAAACAGAAAAAATTATAGCTGAGAAAGAGAAAGAAATAATGACGGTTTAAAAAAGAAGGTTGCCATTTAAGGCAGCCTTCTTTTTGATTTTTCTATTGCAATGTTACCGTCATTAACGGGAGTGCCATAAACCAAGCGGTCGGTTCGGGGTCTTCAATTAAGTCGGTTGCTCCGAAAGCTCCGTCGGGGTCTTTATCTTCAAATTGCCAACAATCATTTACATTAAAATCTAAAATTATTTCTGTTCCGTTATTATCAATCAGTTCAAAATTAACGGTTGTGATGTATATAGGGTGTGGTGCGGTATCCATAAAATTAAGGTCTCCGAAAGGTCCGAAATTATTTCCGGGTTTTCCGCCAAATTCAAGCCATGTAACGCCGTCACCTCCTACCGTATAGGCATCACTTCTGGGACTTATCGGTGTCATATCGGGTGAAACTCCGTTTCCCAATAACCAACCTAATTCTGCTCCGGTTTCACTAATTTGTGTCATATCGCCGGGTTGGTGTTCACCGCCTTCGGTTTCTGCATCGTCCGATAAATAAATTCTTATATTTCTGTCATCAATAGATGTTGAACTTGCAATTTGTAATTTCATTTGTAAATAATATATTTCTAATTCAACGGATGTGTATGACCCGTCAGGCACGGTTGTTCCCTGCATTAATGAATGTGTTGTTTGTGTATCGGTAAAATCAAAAACAAATGAAGAGCTTAAATCCGACTCGTTAAAAATTTCAAAATTCGGTGTGCCGTCTTTACCTATCAGAGTTACCCTTTTTAAAGCAACAAAGTAATTCTCAGGAGTTTGCTTTGTTAAATCGTAGGTGTTCTTTTCTGATTTATCTGCCCCGAAAGTAACTTTCAATTTCACATCACTGATATTTTGAAATTCTATTTTGTTACAAGAATTTAGCAGGACAACACTACCTACAATTAAAATAAGGATTTTGAACAATTGTTTCATGGGTTAAAAATTTTGTGTTAATAACAACAAATGTAAGCAATTTTGTATGAATTACGAACAATTGTGTTCTAAAACACACAAAATAAATTTGCATGAACCATAAGGGAATTATCTTTTTGAGAAGCGAACCATCGCCCAATCATCTTTTTCTCTAACCGTCTCAAAAATTAATCCGGCTTCTTCTCCTGCTTTTTTAACGTCTTCATATTCTTTATAATAAAACCCGCTTGTTATAACAATACCACCTTTACTTAAATGTTTTTCCAAAATCGGAAGGTCTGCTTTAACTGTATTTTTCCAAATATTTTCAAAAATTATATCAAATGTTTCATCCTTTAAAACAGATATATCTCCTTCTTTTACATCAACATCCGGAGTGTTATTAATAATGATATTTTCAGATGTATTTATGCACGCATTCGTGTCGTTATCAACAGCAAGAGTATATGCCGAGCCTTTAAGTTTACATAAAATTGCCAAAACTCCGGTTCCGGTTCCCATGTCCAAAACCGTTTTTCCGGCAGAATTAATGGTCAATATTTCTTCCAAAATCATATAAGTTGTTGCGTGGTTTCCTGTCCCGAAAGCCATTTTGGGGTCAACTTCAATTTTAAATTCAGTATTCGGTAAATCCTTGTGAAAAGAGGCGTGTATTAAAAGTGTATCGGATATAAGAACCGGTTTATAATAGTTCAACGTCCATGTTTCATTCCATTTTTCATCCTGAATTTCTTTGTATGAGTATTGCAATTGAATGTTCGGATAAAGGTTTGAGAAGGTGTTGATTTCGGCTTCGCTATATTTATTTTTAGGAATGTACGCTTCAATCGTTTCGTCATTAAACAAAAAGCCGTCAAATCCCCATTCGCTTAGTTGGGCAGCAGTTATTTCCTTATTTTCTTGTGTGTCGGGAAAAACAAAAATTGTGAGTTGAATATAGTTCATTTTTATGTTGCCATGTTTTAAAATTTCAAAGTTTTCCTCTGTTGTATATTTTTAGAAAAAATACTTAACCAGTTGTTTTTTATTAAAACTTTCTGAAACCGATTATTTCTCTGACATCTTTTAAAGTTTTTGAAGCACTTTCAATCGCTTTTTCAGCACCAAGCGAGGCAACTTTTTTAAGGTATTCTGAATTTTCCGAAATCTCATGAATATTTTTTCGTATAGGGGAAACAAACTTAATAATATCTTCGGCTAATTGCTTTTTTAAATCACCGTAACGTATCTCACATTCGGCATATTTTTCTTTAAAAAACCCTAATGTATCAGGTGTTGAGACTAAATTCATTAATGTAAAAAGATTTTGTATCGGTTCACTTACGGACGAATTTAGTTCTGTCGGACCGCTGTCGGTAACAGCTCTCATAACTTTTTTTTGAATGGTTTTATCATCATCAATCAAATAAATTCCGTTTCCTGCAGTTTTTCCCATTTTTCCGCCACCGTCTAATCCCGGAACCTTCACTAAGTCCTCACCGAAGTTATAGGGTTGAGGCTCAGGAAAATAATCAACCTTATACATAAAGTTAAATCGTTTTGCAAATTTTCGAGCCATTTCAAGGTTTTGTTCTTGGTCCTTTCCTACAGGAACTTTATGAGACCTATGGATTAAAATATCGGCAGCCATTAAAACCGGATAGGTTAATAGTCCGGCATTAACATTTTCAGGTTGAGTTCTGACTTTGTCTTTAAATGATGTTGTGCGTTCTAATTCACCAACATAGGCATTCATGTTTAATAGGAGGTACAATTCAGGAATTTCGCGAACATCACTTTGTACGTATATTGCCGATTTTTCAGGGTCTAAACCGGTAGCTAAGTATTCTGCTAAAACAGATTTCACACTATTATGAAGATTTTCAGGTGTCGGATAGGTTGTTAATGAATGATAATCAGCAATAAAGAAAAAGCAATTATTCTTTTCCTGCATTTTTATAAAATTTTTAACGGCACCGAAATAGTTTCCGAGATGAAGATTTCCTGTTGATCGAATACCGCTTAATACTGTTTCCATTAATCTTTATTTTATATGTTTCTTATATGAATTGCAAAATTAGTAAAATTTCTGAAAGGTAAAACTTTAAAGGAAAAGGAGGAAGGTAAATAATTTAAACCGGAAATCATATCTTTTTAAAATATTTACTTTTTACATTTCAGACTCAAATTTATCTAAAAACTTTATACTTTTACTTTTTACATAAAGACAAATTAAAAATGAAATACAAACGAATACTCTTAAAATTAAGCGGGCAATCTTTAGCCGGGGAAAAAGGAAACGGAATAGATACAGATGTTCTTCAGGAATATGCAAAACAAATTAAAGAGGTTGCCGCTTTAGGTGTTGAAATTGCGATTGTGATAGGCGGAGGAAATATTTTTAGAGGTTTAGGTGGTGTAGAATTGGGGTTTGACCGAGTTAAAGGTGATTACATGGGAATGTTAGCAACGATGATTAACGGTTTGGCTATAGAATCGGCACTGGAAGCTATCGGACAAGAAGCAAAATTATTTACGGCTTTTAATACCGGTCCTACAGGTGAACGCTATTCTAAACCTAAGGTAATTGAAGCATTTAAGCAAGGTAAAGTCGTTTTGCTTACCGGAGGAACCGGAAACCCATATTTTTCAACCGATTCAGGAGCGGCTTTAAGAGCACTCGAGATTGAAGCAGACGCATTATTAAAGGGAACTCGAGTTGACGGAGTATATACCGCAGACCCGGAAAAAGATAAAACAGCCGCTAAATTTAAAGATATTTCATTTGACGAAATTATTAAGAGAGGACTGAATATTATGGATTTAACAGCATTTACATTGTGCCGACAAAACAATATGCCAATTTATGTGTTTGATATGGACACACCCGGAAATTTAAAAAAAGTAGCAGAGGGTGAAGAAATAGGAACTTCAATAAATTAAACATTAAAATTTTAGTTAAGGATTTAAAATTAAGCAATACCCAAAATTGTGAAAACAAATTATAACAAGGCAAAAATTATATTGGTAACTTTGTATTCAAATTATTTTTGTTTAAATACACTTGCAAAATTTTACAAGTATTAACTTTAGGGGTAGTTCCTTCATAAAAGATGAACAATATTTTTAAACCAATATTATTCACTATACTAAAATCCGGTATAGAGAAAAAACAAATAACTAACGACGTATTATCAGGTATTGTTGTAGGAATAGTTGCCTTACCTTTAGCTATTGCTTTTGCCGTTGCATCGGGTGTTTCTCCTGAAAAAGGATTGATTACTGCAATAATTGCCGGGTTTTTAATTTCACTTTTAGGAGGCAGTCGCGTACAAATCGGCGGGCCGACAGGGGCTTTTATTGTTATTGTTTACGGAATAATTGAACAATACGGAATAAACGGCTTAATAATTTCAACCGTATTAGCAGGAATTTTACTTATTATTTTTGGTGTTTTGAAGATGGGAACCCTTTTGAAATATTTCCCGCATCCGTTAATTGTAGGTTTTACCAGTGCCATAGCGGTTGTCATTTTTTCAGTTCAAATTAAAGATGCTTTAGGATTACCCGTTTCAAAAGTACCGTCAGAATTTATTGATAAATGGATTCTTTATTTTTCAGAATTGAAACACATTAATTTTTCGGCATTAATTATAACGGTAGTAACAATACTGATAATCAAATATTCAAAGAAGATTACATCTAAAATACCCGGTTCATTTATCGCAATAATTTTAATTACCCTGTCGGTTCAATTATTTGACATTCCTGTTTCAACAATTGAAACTTTTTTTGGTAATATTCCGGATAAATTCAGTTTCAATATTCCTTCAATACATTTTTATGAAATTCAAAACTATTTGGCTCCGGCATTAACAATAGCGTTATTAGGCGGCATAGAGTCATTATTATCGGCAGTGGTAGCTGACGGAATGATCAGCGGAAAGCACCGCTCTAATACAGAATTAATTGCACAAGGAATAGCAAATGTCATAACACCTTTTTTCGGCGGAATTCCGGCAACAGGAGCCATAGCTCGAACAGCTACAAATATTAAAAACGGTGGAAGAACGCCTGTTTCAGGAATTGTTCATTCAATTACATTGCTCTTGATTATGCTGTTTTTAGGACAATGGGCAAAATTAATACCGATGTCATGTTTGGCGGGAATACTTATGGTTGTTGCATATAATATGAGTGAATGGCGTTCGTTCAGAGCAATTTTGAAAGGTTCTTTTTTCGATATTATAGTACTTTTAACCACATTTTTCTTAACAATTTTATTTGATTTAACCGTTGCAATTGAAATCGGCGTTGTTTTGTCTGCTGTTTTGTTTATGAAGCGCATGTCTGATATTTCTGAAAAAAGAATTACCAATATAATTGATACCGATTTAATAGAGGATTACAAAAACATACCCAAAGGAATTGCAGTTTATGAAATCAGCGGTCCGCTTTTCTTTGCCTCAGCAAAAACCTATTCGGAAGTTATTGAAGAGGTGGGTATTAAAAGTAATGTGTTAATTATCAGAATGCGACACGTTTCATTTATTGATCAAACCGGATTACACAATTTAAAAGAAACCTTAAAAATTTTAAAAGCAAAAGGGGTTAAAGTAATTCTGTCGGGAGTTAATAATGATGTGATGCAGGACATGAAAAGATGTATTATTTCGAGGGTTTTAAACAGTAATCATATTTTTGACTCCTTTGAAAAAGCTTTAGAATATGCAAAAACCTCAAATGAAACACAGTTATAAACCCTGAAAGGCTCAGTGAAACTATACAAATTTACAAATAAAGGAGCATGACTACAAGGACACTTTAATTTGCAGAATATTAATTAATTCCTAATTTTATCTTTTCAAAGAACATCCCAATAGAATGCAAACCATGCAAAAAGAATCGGATCCGAAAATTAAGTTTAAAGTACAACGAGCTGTTGCCCTTTTTTCATTTTTCATTTTTGCCGGAAAACTGATTGCTTATTTTTTAACAAATTCTGTGGGGATTCTGACCGATGCACTTGAAAGCACGGTAAATGTCATTACAGGTTTTATTTCTTTATATGCCTTGTATATTTCCTTAAAACCAAAAGATGAAAATCATCCCTTCGGTCACGGAAAGGCTGAATTTCTTTCAGCATCACTGGAAGGTTTTTTAATCCTTCTTGCCGGATTAATTATTATTTTTGAGGCAGTTAAACGCTTGTTTGTTCCTGTTGAAATCAATCAATTGGATGTGGGAATATATATTGTGGCTATTGCCGGTTTGCTTAACTTTCTTATAGGAAGATACAGCATTCTTATAGGCAAAAAAAACAACTCAATCGCTTTAATTTCCGGAGGAAAGCATTTGCAATCGGATACATATTCTTCAATCGGTTTACTTTTAGGCTTAGCGTTATTGTATTTTACAAAATTAGCTTGGTTAGACAGCGTTGTTGCATTAATTTTCGGATTAATTATAATTATAACAGGTTATAAAATTTTGCGTGAAACGGCAGCAGGTTTAATGGATGAGGCTGATTTTAAAACAATTGAAAGGTTTGGAAAAATTATTTCTGAAAACAGAACGACAGAACTTATCGACATTCACAATTTTAAATTAGTAAAATACGGCGATACGTTTCATATAAACTTTGATATGGTTTTACCTTATAATATGAATATTGCAGAAGCACATAAAGAAGGAGATAAACTGAAGAAAGTTTGGGAGAAAACGTTTTCTGAAAATTTAATTTTTAACATTCATACTGATGAGTGCAAAAAAATATATTGTAAAAACTGTAATTCAAAACAGTGTATAGAACGCACAGAACCGTTTAAAGAGTTTATAGAGTTAAACATAGAAAATCTGACAAAAGAGCAAAATAAATTATAAAAACGCTAATTTTCTTGATTTGAGGTTTCTTTAAAATGGGCAAAAAATAATTGTTTCAACAATAAGGTTTTATATTCTTTGCTTCCTCTGATATCACTTATCGGATTGACTTCGGAAACTAAAATATCACATGCATTTTTTAAATTATCCTGATTAATTTCTTTACCAATCAGATAGTCTCTCGTTTTTTCAAAATACTTCGGAACGGCAGCTAAACCGCCTCCCGATATATGAATTTCTTCAACAATTCCTTTTGATGAAACCGAATATGAAATTGCCGTATTTACACTTGCAATATCTAAGTGCGTACGTTTTGAAACCTTTTCAAAATTAAACTTAAATCCTTCGGCAGGAATTCTGAATTCAAGGGCTTTAATAAATTCACCCTCATTCAAATCAACGGTTTTGTAATTCAGAAAGAAATCTTTTAATGCAATTGTTCTTATATTTTCTTTGTCATCAGACAATTTTAAATCAGCATTCAGAGCCAAGAAAAAAACGCTTAAATCGCCTATCGGAGAGGCATTTACAATGTTCCCGGCAAGGGTTCCCGTGTTTCTTATTTGCTCCGACGAAATTAGTTTAAACCATTGTTTTATCTTCGGAAAGTAGGAATTAAATTGTTCTGAATACATTATTTCATTTGCCGTCACAGAAGCCCCGATTGTAAAAGTACCTTTAGTTACAGAAATTCCTTTAAATTCTTTTCGATTCAAGTAAAACGAGGCATTAATATCTGATGTTTCGTCAGGTTTTTGAACATATAAATCGGTACCGCCGCCTATTATTTTAGAACCGGGTAGTGAATCAGGCAATTTAATTTTTGAAAGACGTTCCGGAATCGCATAAAAATATTCCGGTAAATACCGGCGTTCAATTAACCAATTTAATGAAGCATGTTCTGTTTTTTCTTGTAATTCTTCGGTTATTTCATCAATTGCTCGTTCTATGGATTTGTATCCCGTACATCTGCATATGTTCCCTGAAACAGAAAGCTTTGCGGCATCAAAAGTTTTTTCATGTTCAGACATAGCATGGGCTGTAAGAGACACAACAAAACCCGGTGTGCAAAATCCGCATTGTGTTCCCGAATGTTTATCTAAAGCTTTTTGAACAGGAGTTAAATCATTTGAATTTATTCCTTCAATGGTTACAACATGCTTTCCTGCAATATTTCCTAAAGGTGTCAGGCATGATGCCGCCGTTTGATAATTTACTTTTCCGTCAATAAGCGTTCCGACTAAAACAGTACACGCACCGCAATCTCCTTCTCTGCACCCGGCTTTTGTTCCTTTTAAATGTTGATCCGTTCTGATAAAATCTAACAAAATAGAACTTGCAGATTTACCTGTTGTTATAGTCTTGTTATTTAAAATAAATTCAATCATTTTTATATATTTCATACAAATTTACAATTATTGATTAAAATTTTAAAAAAAAGTACTATTTTCATAGCATAAAAATATGATTATGCAACCACTTAAAGAGTATGACTTTATTATTATCGGTTCGGGATTCGGAGGTTCGGTTTCTGCACTCAGATTATCAGAAAAAGGATATAAAGTGTTGGTTATTGAAAAAGGACGGCAATATACCGACAATGATTTTCCGAAAACAAATTGGAATATCAGAAGATGGTTGTGGATGCCTGCATTACGATTGTTCGGAATTCAAAACATCAGTTTTTTTAAACATATATCTGCGATGAGCGGTGTAGGGGTAGGCGGAGGCTCTTTGGTTTATGCAAATACATTACCTAAACCACACAAGAAATTTTTTAATAACGGTTCGTGGGCAGGTCTGGCTGATTGGGAAAAAGAACTCGAACCTCATTATGAAACAGCATGGAAAATGCTCGGAGCAACCCAAAATACATTTTTAGGTGAAAGCGATTTGGCTTTTAAACAATTAGCTAAAGAAATCGGTCAGGAAAATAAATTCAATACGGTTAAAGTCGGTGTTTTTCTCGGAGAAAGAGACATAACTGTTCCCGACCCATATTTTGAAGGTAAGGGACCTACTCGTACCGGTTGTATTCAATGCGGATCATGTATGACAGGATGCAGACATAATGCTAAAAACACATTAGATAAAAATTATTTGTATTTCGCTAAAAAACTCGGAGCCGAAATATTACCCGAAAATAAAGTTTTTGAAGTTGTACCGGCAGACAGAAAAAAAGGCGAAACCGGATATTCAGTTAAATTCAAATCATCATTAAATCCATTAAAAAAAGCAGGTACAGTTAAAGCAAACGGAATTATTTTTTCAGGTGGTGTACTCGGTACGGTTCCGTTAATGTTAAAGTTGAAAAAGAGGCAACTTCCGGAATTAAGTGATATGGTAGGGAACAATATACGCACAAACAATGAATCTTTAATTCTGACGGTCAGTACCGATAAATCGAAAGATATGTCAAACGGGCTTGCTATCGGTTCAATTATTGAATCGGATGAAAACAGTAACATTGAACCCGTTCGTTACGGTAATGGCTCCGGATTTTGGCGGCTCTTAATGATGCCTATGGTGAGCGAAAAAAACTTTTTTTTAAGAATTTTAAAATTATTCTTTATTCCGTTTACTGCTCCGATTCAATGGTTAAAAATAATTTTTATACCCGATTTCGGAAAACAAACATCTATAATTTTATTTATGCAACATATTGACAGCACTTTAAAATTAAGAAAAAAACTATTCGGAGTAGGTACTAAACGCGAAAAAGGGAAAAAGCCGTCGGCATTTATACCCGAAGCACATAAAATTGCACATACTTACGGAAAAATTATTAAAGGAAAACCAACCGTTATGATTACCGAAACATTAACAGGAATTCCGTCAACGGCTCATATTTTAGGAGGAGCGGTTATGGGTGAGAATATGCAAAGCGGAGTTATTGATAAAACGAATAAAGTGTTCGGATACTCGAATATGTACGTTTGTGACGGATCCATGATTTCTGCGAATCCCGGTGTTAATCCCTCATTGAGTATAACAGCAATCACCGAGCGAGCCATGAGTTTTATTCCCGAAAAAAATAGTATTACGCTATAAAATTCTCAAAATTTGTAATCATTCAATAATTTATTTATTTTTGCTTCTGAAAGTAACACATATGAAAAACTATTTTTCACGCAAGGGAGCATGGCTTGAAAAATACTTAAATAAATCGTTCAAAGAGATTGTTCATTTGTACAGAGTAAAATAAACATAATAAATCAATTTACGGGATATTAATTAATTATAAATTTTTAGACAGATGAAACACCCATGTAAAACGATTTTTTACACACAGGAGCATGATTAACAGAAGAAATTGCTTAATGCAGATTTATAAAGGTGTTCCTATCTGCGGGAAAAAACAAGTATTATAAATAAGTAATCACATTCATTTTACAGATTATTAATTAGTTACAAATTTTTAGACAGATGAAAAGAGTATTAGTTGCCACAGGGGGAGGAGATTGTCCCGGGTTGAATGCCGTAATTCGTGCAATAGTTAAACGTGCTAAAAGAGAACGAGAATGGGAAGTTGTAGGAAGTATTCAATCCTTTGACGGAATTTTACGAGAGCCGACCGAAATAATCATATTGGATGATAAAGCCGTTGCCGGAATTCATGTACAAGGCGGAACAATTATCGGTACAACTAATAAAGGCGGTCCCTTTGCTTGGCCCTATAAAGAAAAAGACGGAACATGGAGTGCCGTTGACCGTTCGGATGAAATGATTCGAAAATTGCAATATTTAGGTGTAGATGCAGTTATCAGTATCGGAGGGGACGGGTCTCAAAAAATTTCGCAGGCATTGCACCAAAAAGGTTTAAATATTATCGGAGTTCCAAAAACAATTGATAATGATTTATCTGCAACCGATTTTACTTTCGGCTTTCAAACCGCCGTTCAAATTGCAACCGAAGCAGTTGATAAATTAGTAACCACGGCAAGCAGTCATAACCGCGTTTTGGTTTTGGAAGTCATGGGCAGAAATGCCGGTTGGATTGCATTAAATGCAGCAATTGCAGGCGGAGCAGAAGTTTGTTTAATTCCGGAAATTCCATACGACATATATAAAGTAATGGATAAGTTGAACAGCCGATATAACAAAGGAAAAGGTAACGCAATTGTTGTTATAGCCGAAGGTGCTACCCAAAAAGACGGAAATTTGACAATCGGAAAAAACGATGAAGTCGGTTATGAGAATATACGATTAGGAGGGGTTTCTCATAAGTTAGTACACGACCTGAAAACAATAGGATTTGACGCCGATATGCGTGTTACGGTCTTAGGACACTTACAACGCGGCGGAATACCGATTGCTTACGACCGAATTTTAGCAACCCAGTTCGGGGTTAAAGCATTTGAAATGGTTTTAGAAGGACGTTACGGTGAGATGGTTGCATACAGGCATCCGAAAATTATTTCCGTACCTTTTTCAGAAGCTGTTGACAAACCTAATTTTGTTGACCCTTCCGGTGATTTAATTAAAACGGCTAAAGGTATCGGTATCAATTTCGGCGATTAATTATATGTTTAAAACCTGAAAATATTTATAAGAGCTTAACAGTCAGCAAACAAGAAATATATAACACGTACTTAAAACTCGAGTTACTTAACAAACTTAAAAATTTGATTTATAATTACATTTAAAACGAAAAATTAATAATTCTAAACACTTAAACAATGAAAAAACACTCTCTATTGCTTGTACTTGCATTATTTTTTACAACTATTGCTTTTTCGCAAAAAAAATGGAGCGTCCCCGCCTCTCCAAATAAAGCTGCCCTTTATAAAGGCGATTTGGCAGACGGAGCCGTTATCGAGGATTTGTCATGGGCATCAACAAGCAGCAATGCATGTTGGCCCGCAACAGAAAATACCTATTTCAGAGGAAATCATGTATTTTTTGTTAGCTCAATTCCTCCTAATGCAGAACTAACGGTTACCGTAATTCCTGATGATGTTAATACAAATCTCAGCATTTACGGTTTTCAATTAGGAACGAACACAACAAATTTCCCGCCTGATATATCTTCATGTGTAGCGTGCGAATCAGAACGAAAATGGGACAGACCGAAAGTTGGTAAAACTCAAGATCATACACGTTCAATTTATTTTAATTCTACGACCGATTCTTATCGAGTTGTTATCGGCGTTGCCGGTGCAGACGGTTTAAAAACAGGAACGTTTAAAATTAAATTTGATTTAAAAGCTGATGAAGCTGATAATTCAGTACAAGAACCCGTTATTGCAAAAAAAATTAATTTAACCGGAACCGTTACAAGTATTTCAGGAAATTTGAATCAAGGTGTAAAAATAAACGATTTGTCCTGGGCATCAACAAGCAGTATGGCATGCTGGCCCGCTACTCAAAACACAAAATTCAGAGGAAATCATGTGCTTTATACACATGAAATGCCGACAAACCTTAATTATAAAATCACGGTGATACCGAAAGATGTCAACGCAAATTTTAGTTTATACACTATTCAAGACGGTATTGGACAAACAAGCTTACCGCCTGATATACGTACATGTACCTCGTGCGAAGCAGAGCATAAATGGGATTATAAAAAAGCCGGGAAAACTCAAGATCATACACGAGTAATTCAAATTGACTCATTTCAGGGTCCTTGGCGACTTGTTATAGGTGTTAGCGCAGCAGACGGACTAACAACCGGAGATTATACTCTTAAAATTGAAACATCTCCTATGTAGGAAATTCAATAATTCTAAACAAAATCCGAATTCACACAAAGAGTTCGGTTTTTTTATTCTGTTACATTCTATTTGTAATATAACAAGTATTTAAATATTAAACATTTAACATAACAAGACAGAACGAAATAAGCATGAGAATAAGTGGTGTGATTTTGTCCTTAATTTTATAGCATAAACATCATAGCACTTACGTTTAAATCATGCCGATAAGCATTAAAATAAATGAGTTGCATTTTTTATATATTCTTCTATAAAAAAACAGCCTGAAACCAATAGGAATCAGACTATTTACAATGCTATAAATTTTAAATTTACCTCAGTGGAGCATATCGGATTTGAACCGATGACTTCCACACTGCCAGTGTGACACTCTAGCCAACTGAGTTAATGCCCCAAATTTTTTAGTCGATATGCTGTATATCGGACTTGAACCGATGACTTACTCAGCTGCCGGTGTTACACTCCGCTCAAATGAATTAATGCCCCGATTCAGGGTGTAAAAATATATAAATCTTTCAAATTATTACAAAAAACACAGAATATTTTTTTAACAGAACAATATTATAATTTGTTTTTGCGTTAGATAACGTAAAATTAAGTTAAAAAACTTATAAAAAAGTTGTATAATTAAATATTAAGTTGTATATTCGTTTCAAAATAAAATTAAAAAAATATAAATGGAAGCTTTAACCAAACGAGAAGAAGAAATAATGCAGGTATTCTGGGATATTAAGAAAGGATTTGTAAAAGATGTTATTGCAAAACTTTCAGATAACCCACCGTATAATACAATATCTTCGGTAACAAGGATTCTTGAAAAAAAAGGATTTTTAAAGTATAAACAATATGGTAATACTTATGAATATTCACCTAAAATTTCAAAGAAAAAATACCGAACATATATGTTCAAGAGTTTAATGTCCGATTATTTTGACAACTCATATCAAAAAATAGTATCACACATGGTTAAAGAAAATAAACTTAAAGAAAAAGAAATTGAAGAGTTGATGAATATTATAGAAAACAACAGAAAATAATGTTAAATTTTTTAATCTATATGCTTGAAGTATCTGTTTTAACAAGTTTATTTTATTTGTTTTACAGATACTTATATTTCAAATTAGCTTATT
>DYOF01000178.1 GCA_020720665.1 Acetofilamentum sp.
TGAATTTGACAAAAATAATCTTTTCATTCTTTAAATACGAATACAATGCTTAGTTTTGTATCCGAAATAAAAAAACAAGAAAATGAAAGCATACCATACACGATTTATCGGATACTGTCTTTATAAAACTTTTGAATGTCAATGAGTTATACCGAACTGCAAATATACATTTTACTTTCCAATCTTGCTCAGACTTTAGTTTTTTTCGTTATATTATAAAAATTAGTTAGCTTTAAACTCAAAATATTTTTTTTATTTATTAATGGTACAAAGCCGGCATAATATATTTCTTGTTTTTGTGTTTTTGTTTTTGAGTTTTCAAATATCTGCACAACATGAAGCGGATTTTTGGTATTTCGGAAATTACGCCGGTTTGGATTTCAGTTCCGGAAACCCGGAGCCCAAAACCGACGGGCAATTATCAAATTATGAGGGATGTGCAACAATATCCGATTCAACAGGAAATTTATTATTTTATACTAACGGAGTTACGGTATGGAATAAAAATCACCAAATATTGACAAACGGAGAGGGGCTTACAGGCGACACTTCATCAACTCAATCAGCCCTGATAGTTCCTCAACCGGCAAACGACAGCATATATTATATTTTTACAACCGATGAATTATCTGTCGATACTAACGGAAACATTACCGAGCACGACGGGTTTAGGTATTCGCTTGTAAATATGAACAAAAATAACGGCGATGGGGAAATCATAATCAAAAATGTGCTGTTGTCAGACTCTGTTTGTGAAAAACTTACGGCGGTCAGGCATCAGAATAATAAAGATATATGGATAATTACCCATAATTTCGGAGGAAATCAGTTTTATGCTTGGCTGTTAACAGATACAGGTTTGGGAACTACTCCGTTTATCAGTACAACATTTTTTGATTATGTAATAAAGGAAACTGCTGTCGGATATTTAAAAGCTGCTCCTGACGGTAATACATTAGCTTCAAATCCGTTTGCGGCTTCCCGCGTTGAAGTATATAATTTCGATAAACTGAACGGAACAATTACTGATTATTTTTATATTGATTTAGATTCTTATACCTATGCATACGGCTGCGAATTTTCACCCGACGGTTCAAAATTATATTATGCCGTTCAAAAAAAAATATACCAAATTGATTTAGATGCCGGTTCTGTTGCAGATATTATAAATTCAGAAGTAGAGATAGCCGAAACCGATTTAGATATCGGCGCATTACAATTATCCGATAACGGAAAATTATATATTTCGTGTAATACATCTGAATATCTGCATGTTATTCATAAACCTGACAGTTTATTTCCGAACTGTTTGTTTGAGGAAAATGAAATTTTTTTAGACGGACGCTCAGCAGGTTTAGGTTTACCCAATTTTATGACTTCTTATTTTTCCGAAAATAAATTTGATGTATTAAACACTTGTTTACATAGTTTGACAGAATTTCATATTCAAAACATTTCAGAAATAGATTCAGTTTATTGGAATTTTGATGATTCAGAATCAGGAATATATAATCACAGCAGCGAATTATCACCGATACATATATTCAGCAATGAAGGTATTTACGATGTAAGTTTAAAAATTTGGTATCATTCAACATTAACAGAATATTTCCGAAGAATAAAAATTGTTCCCTTACCCCAAATTAATTTAGGTGTTGATACTTTAATTTGTAATTCAGATAGTTATGTACTTTCAGCGATGAATGAACATTTGACGTATCGTTGGAATAATTTATCGGTAGAACCGACATTAACAATAACAAATTCAGGAACTTATTGGGTAGATGTTAAAAATTTATATACCGGATGTGAAAATTCCGATACGATTTCTGTTGTATTTTCTTTAATTCCTGAAATTGAATTAGGTCATGATACTTCGTTTTGTGAGCAAACAGAATTTTATATTGATGCGTATCATGAAAATTATTCATATATTTGGCAAGACTCATCTATAAATTATTGGTTTTATGCCGATGAAGCCGGAACTTATTATGTAGATGTTTTCAACGAAGCCGGATGTCAAAATTCTGATACTATCCGATTAAGTATTAAAGATTTACCGCGATTTAATTTTTCTAATGATACGGTATTCTGTGAAGGTACAAATTATGTGCTGATGCCGGTTCTTGATACCGACACCGAGTTTTTATGGAACGACGGCAGTATTTTGCCGAGCTGTTTAATTGAAACAAACGGCTTATATAAATTAATCGCTGCAAACCGTTGCGGAATTTGGTCTGACAGTATAACCGTAATTTTTAAGTATTGCGGGGCAATCGTAATTCCGAATGTGTTTACGCCGAATGGTGATGAATTTAACAATCTTTTTTATATTAAAGGTATAGAAGAAGGCCTATGGAATTTAAAAATATATAACCGTTGGGGACAATTAGTAAATGAATTTGACGAATATAAAAATAATTGGGACGGAACCGATTTTAAAGAACATAAGCTATCGGCTGCGGTTTATTATTACATTTTAAGCAACCCTCAATCTGCAGAGATATATCGAGGAACAGTCAGAATTTTCAGGTAATTATGAATTTATTTGAATTTAGTTTTGAATATTAAATTTTATATTTATATTTGCAACCGCAAAAGCAAAAGGTACCATAGCTCAGTAGGTAGAGCAACGGACTGAAAATCCGTGTGTCCCTGGTTCAATTCCGGGTGGTACCACAAAATTTAATTTAAGCCCTGAATTTTCAGGGCTTTTTTATTGCCTTATATTTTCCTCGCTTAAGCCAATTTGAAAAATCAGTTCGCAATTTTAAAGTTGTGTTAAACTCTATTTTCAAATGCATCGTTCTAAGATATGTTTATGTAAATTATTTTTTTGTACCAAACATTATTTTCAAGCTATTATTAGTTTTCAGTCGTGCTATTGTTTCAGGAAATTAAA
>DYOF01000040.1 GCA_020720665.1 Acetofilamentum sp.
ATAAGTATAAACATTCAATTTGCAGATTATTAATTAATTATAAATTTTTAGACACGTGAAATATTTAAATACAGTAATAACGGGAACAGGCAGTTATACTCCTAAAAAAACAGTTAAAAACGAGGCATTCTGTGAACAAGATTTTTTTTCTGAGAATAAAAGAATTATTCCGTCAACCGGAGAAGAAATTATACAAAAATTTAATGCAATTACCGGTATTGAAGAACGCAGATATGCTGAAGACGGAATGAACACATCGGATATTGCCGGATTTGCAGCCGAACGTGCAATTAAAGATGCAGGCATTGACCCGGAAACAATTGATCAAATAATTTTAGCTCATAATTTCGGAGATGTTCATAGCGGGCATATACAATCTGATTTATTACCGAATTTATCTTCACGCGTAAAACATTATTTAAAAATTAAGAATCCGAATTGTGTTGCGTATGATATTTTATTCGGTTGTCCGGGTTGGATTCAAGCATTTTTACAAGTTCATTCATATATTAATTCGGGTATGGGAAAACGTTTTTTAGTTATAGGCGCCGATACGCTGTCGCGAGTAAACGATAAATACGACAGAGACTCAATGATTTTTGCCGACGGAGCCGGTGCTGCAATAATTGAAGCGGAAGAAAGCGATGAAAAAAGAGGGTTTATTTCATACTCAGCTCAAACAGATACATTTGATGAAGCCTACTATTTATATGCCGGTAAATCAAACAATCCTTATATTGACCAAAATATAAGATATATAAAAATGGACGGTCGGAAAATATATGAATACGCGTTAAGCAAAGTCCCTTTAGCAATGAAATTAGCAATGGATCGCTCAGGATTTGATATTAAAGAGCTGAAAAAAATTATTATTCATCAAGCCAATGAAAAAATGGATGATGCTATTGTAAAACGCTTCTATAAATTGTATAATATGCAAACCCAAGTGCCTGAAGGAATTATGCCGATGAGTATCAATAAACTCGGAAACAGTTCGGTTGCAACCATACCTACTTTGTATGATGGTATTTTAAAAAATATTTATCCGGAGCATAAAATCAAAAAAGGCGATTTGATTATGTTTGCATCAGTCGGCTCAGGAATGGGAATTAATTCTGTTATTTATAAACATTAGATTAATAATCTGCTCAGTATTTTATTTCTCCGGTAAGGTAAAATAAAATACTGAACCTTTATAAAGTTCAGATTCAACCTTAATTTCGCCTCCTAATAAATGTACAATATTTTTACTGATTGCTAAACCTAAACCGGCACCTCTGTATAATTTTTCTTTTTCTTGCTCTAATTTTGTGAAGCGATTGAAAATAATTTCTTGTTGTTCGCTACTAAGCCCAATTCCTGAGTCTTTAACGCAAAAAGTAATCATTTTAACTGAATTTACTTCACTCGGTTTATAAGATATTTCAATAGAACCTGTTTCGGTAAATTTTAAAGCATTATCTGCTAAGTTAATTAAAACTTGTTTCAATCGAATTTGGTCAGTATAAATTGATAAATTTTCTTTATTTAAGATAAATTTCAAATCAACAACACTATGATTTTTTTCATTATAAAGTGCTTGCAATTCAGTAAATATCTCATTTATATCAGAATCTTCTTTATTTATTTCCAATTGTCCGGCTTCAATTTTTGAAATATCAATAATATCATTAATTAACTGCAATAAAGTATTACTGCTGCTGATAATGTATGATAAAAGACGCTTTCTTTTTTCGCTCTCAAACTCATTTTCCGATAATAAATTTGAAAACCCTATTATGGCATTCATGGGAGTTCTGATTTCGTGCGACATATTTGCTAAAAAAGCAGATTTTAGGCTGTCAGACTCCTCAGCTTTCTCTTTGGAAAGTTTTAATTCATTATTTTGTATTTTATAATCTTTATTTAATAAGAGATATTTTATATTTTGTTTTCTTAAAATTTCAGCTAAACTTTTATTTCTTTTAGATGTATAAGAAAATCTCTCGGCAATATTAATTGACTGAAAAATAATATACAAAACAAAACCGTATATTCCGATATAACTTGTTTTCAACAAGCCCTGCGAGAATAAAATATCATTCAAATTTGCAATAAATAAAAATAACATTCCTATAAAAGCCCATACCGCTCCTTGCCGTTTATTTTTGATAGCTTTTGGTAATGCTTTCAGAATAAAATAAATAGAAATAAAGAAAGTATATAAAATCTTTATGAAAATTATTTTCCTAACCCAATAAATATTAAAAAACAAACTGAATATCAGAAAGATAATTGAAATTACAATTGAAAATTTTAGAATTTTTTTACTGACCTCATGTTTAAATAATAAATAAAAAAACAATGTTATCAGTGCAGGATAAACTGAAACAACTAAATGAAATAATCGTGTAATGGTATCAAACCCGGGGTTAATAATATTCTTTAATAAAGTATCGTTACTAAAAATCCCGTAAATGACAAACAAAAAAGCCAGAATTGAAAATACGAGATTTGAATGTTCCGATTTTTGATATATAAACAAAACTAAATGATAAACAGCAATAAAAAAGATAATACTTAGTACCGAAATTATTAATATTAATTCTATAATTTTATCAGCGTATGAAGAATTATACTCACCAATTTTTACCGGACTGATTATTCCGGAACGACCGTCATCATAATTGGAAACTTGGATTATCAGTTCGTTATTTTTTTTTAATTGTAAATGGTCACTTATTAAAAGTTGTAAATCAGGTTTATGTTCTGTTTTATTATCAGCTACATTACCTGCATTGTAGATTAGTTTCCCGTTCAGCCATGCCTTATATGCAGTAAAAATACGTCTGTTTTCAATTAATATTGGTGTTAAAGTATCTGTAGTAATAATTCGTAATCTATAAGTTGCAAACCCTTTATCTTTATATTTCTCAAATTCATTTTCATTTGTCCATGATTGCGGGACTTGAATTAATGATTTCCCTTTCGGCACCTTATTATTACTAAAATCAGAAGGAGTAAGCAATTGATTATGATAAAACTCCCACTCTCCGATTAAGTTAATTTTTTCGTCAGGTTTAAATTTATAATTTTTTAAATCAATAACGCCGTTACGAACATCGTATGTTTCAGATGTGTTACATGAGAACAATCCGATACTGAATAAAACAATCAGCAGATATTTATGAAAACTATAACCGGTCATAAAAACCAAATTTACACAAAAAATGTATTATAAAAAATTAATAATAAATAATTCTTAAAATTCAGCGAAATACCATAAAACCCCATTTTAGTATATCAAATCGTTTTATCTTAAAAATTACTGCTTAATATTTATAATAAAAAAAGGATAACTGTTAAGAGTTATCCTTTTGTGGGCGATGACGGGGTCGAACCGCCGACCCTTTGGGTGTAAACCAAATGCTCTGAACCAACTGAGCTAATCGCCCTAATGCGGATGCAAAAATAATTTATATTTTTTTATCCGCAAAATTTTTCTTTTCTTTTTTAAATTAATTAATGCCCACAAACATAGTATTTTTAAAACTATGTATTTTTATTTGATTTACCTTTGCATATCTAAATAAAATAATTATGTCAAAAATAAGTAAAGAAGATGCTTTAAAGTATCACTCGGAAATACGACCGGGAAAAATTGAGGTTATACCTACAAAGGCGCATTCAACTCAAAGAGATTTAGCTTTGGCTTATTCTCCGGGGGTTGCTGACCCATGCTTGGAAATTGAAAAAAATCCTGAGGATGCATATAAATACACAGCAAAAGGAAATTTAGTTGCAGTTATATCAAACGGTACGGCAGTTTTAGGTTTGGGTAATTTGGGTGCATTAGCCGGCAAACCCGTTATGGAAGGAAAAGGCTTATTATTTAAAATCTTTTCTGATATTGATGTATTTGATATTGAATTAGATACAGAAGATATTGACAAATTCGTGGAAACGGTTAAAATTATGTCTCCTACCTTCGGCGGAATTAATTTAGAAGACATTAAAGCACCCGAATGCTTTGAAATTGAACGTCGCTTAAAAGAAGAATTAAACATTCCGGTAATGCATGATGACCAGCACGGAACTGCAATCATCTCAGCCGCAGGAATTGTTAATGCTGTTGAATTTGCCGATAAAAAATTCAAAGATGTCAAAATGGTAGTCAGCGGAGCCGGGGCATCGGCAATAGCTTGCACCAAATTAATTATGTCATTGGGTGTAAAAAAAGAAAATGTTGTTATGTGCGATTCAAAAGGTGTGCTGAACAACGCTCGAGAAGATATAAATAAATACAAAAAAGAATTTATTACCAAACGAAATATCAACACTTTAGAAGAAGCCATGGTTGATGCCGATATTTTTCTCGGTTTATCGGTTAAAGATACAGTCAGCAAAGAAATGGTAAAATCAATGGCTAAAAACCCCATTATTTTTGCAATGGCAAACCCTGATCCTGAAATAAGCTATGAAGATGCGAAAGAAGCCAGAGAAGACGTATTAATGGCAACCGGACGTTCAGATTATCCGAACCAAGTTAATAATGTTCTTGGATTTCCGTTTATTTTCAGAGGAGCTTTAGATGTAAGAGCAACCACTATTAATGAAGAAATGAAAATTGCCGCCGTTCATGCCATTGCCGAATTAGCCCGTGAAGATGTTCCGGAAGAAGTAAGTAATGCATACGATACCCGACATTTGGTTTACGGCAGAGATTATTTTATTCCAAAACCGCTTGACCCGAGATTGATAACAAAAGTTGCACCCGCCGTAGCAAAAGCGGCAATGGATTCGGGCGTGGCAAAAAAACCGATTACTGATTTTCCTAAATATATTGAACAATTAAGAGAACGTGTAGGAGGCGGTAATAAATTAATCAGACGCATCTATACACAAGCAAAATTAAATCCGAAAAGACTTATTTTTGCCGATGCCGAAAATTATAATGTCCTGAGAGCTGCCGAAATTTGTATCAATGAAGGGTTTGCAAAACCTATATTATTAGGAAGAAAAGATAAAATTACTGAAATTATCGAAGAATACAAACTATACGATTTAAAAGAAAAAGCTGTTATTATTGATCCTTATGCTATTGAAGAACGACCTCGAAGACAAAAATATGCCCAATATTTTTATGAAAAGAGAAACCGAAAAGGAGTTCGATATAAAGATGCCAATGAAAAAATGTATAATCGAAATTATTTCGGAATGATGATGATTGAACACGGTGAAGCCGATGCCTTCATTACCGGTTATGCAACAAAATATGCCGCTGCACTCGTTCCGATTTTAGAAACCATCAGATGCAAGGAAGAATTGGATCATATTGCCGGAATGTACGTAGTTAAAACCAATCAAAAAAATTACTTTTTTGCAGATACCACGGTGAACATTAAACCGGATGCCGAAACATTGGTTGCCACAACCTTAACTGTAGCAAGAAACATACGCTATTTAGGTGAAAATCCGGTAATTGCCATGTTGGCTTTTTCCAATTTTGGTTCAAACGAAGGTGATAGTCCCGACAGAGTAAAAAAAGCCATTGAAATATTGCACCGGGATCATCCTGAAATTATTGTTGACGGTGAAATGCAAGCCAATTTCGCATTAAATAACGAATTAAGAGATACCCATTTCCCGTTCTCAAAATTGAAAGGGTTAAATGTTAATACCCTTATTTTTCCGAATTTAAGTTCCGGAAATATCGCTTACAAAATGATGCAGGAAATAGGAAAAGCCGATGTAACAGGACCGATATTATGCGGTACTAAACGACCTGTTCATATCGTACAGTTAGGTTCATCCGTACGAGAAATTGTTGATATGGCAGCAATTGCCGTAGTTGATGCTCAGAGCTTAGTCAGCAGATAAATTTAAACACTATTGAAAAAAGCTGTCTTAAAACGGACAGCTTTTTTTTATTAAAATACCCTCAAAAAAACAAAAAACTATAAAGGAATATTCCCGTGTTTTTTCTTCGGCAGCTTCTCAACTTTGTTTTCTAACATTTTAAATCCTTTGATTAAGCGATTGCGTGTATCTTGGGGTTTTATAACTTCGTCAACGTAGCCTCTTGCCGAAGCAATATACGGATTTGCAAACATTTCATTATATTCGAGTTCTTTTTCGCTCAATTTTTTTGATGAATCGGCTGCTTCTGAAATTTCTTTTTTGAAAATAATTTCGGCTGCTCCTTTTGCTCCCATTACAGCAATTTCAGCCGTTGGCCATGCAAAATTCAAATCGGCGCCGATATGTTTTGAATTCATCACATCATATGCTCCGCCGTATGCTTTTCTGGTAATGACGGTTATTCGAGGAACTGTTGCTTCTGAAAATGCATACAATAATTTTGCACCGTTTGTTATAATACCTCTCCATTCTTGATCGGTTCCCGGAAGAAAACCCGGAACATCTTCTAACACTAAAAGCGGAATATTAAAGGCATCACAAAAACGTACAAATCGTGCACCTTTTTTTGATGATTCAATATCTAACACTCCGGCTAATGACATCGGTTGGTTAGCAACAACCCCGATACTTTTACCGGCTAAACGGGCAAAACCGACAACAATATTTTCGGCATAATTTTTATGCACTTCAAAGAAGGTTTCTTTATCTATCACTCTGCAAATTACGTCTTTAATGTCATAGGGTTGGTTCGGATTTTCGGGAACAATTGAATTTAATTCGACATTAATTTCATCATTATTTCGATTATAGTCAACTACCGGAGCAGTTTCTTCACAATTTTGGGGGATATAACTCAGTAATTTTTTTATTTGTTCAATTGCGTCCACATCATTCACTGCCGTAAAATGAGCAACACCTGATTTTGTTGAATGGGCACTTGCACCGCCTAATTCCTCGGATGTAACTTCTTCGTGTGTTACGGTTTTTACAACATTCGGTCCGGTTACAAACATATAAGAAGAGCCTTCAACCATAATATTAAAATCAGTTATGGCAGGAGAATATACAGCTCCGCCGGCACACGGACCCATAATTGCCGAAATTTGCGGAACAACACCTGATGCCAAAGTGTTTCTGTAAAAAATATCGGCATAACCTCCTAATGAAACAACTCCTTCTTGAATACGAGCACCGCCTGAATCATTTAAACCGATAACAGGAGCACCGTTTTTCATAGCCATGTCCATAATTTTAACGATTTTTTCGGCATGAGCTTCTGCTAATGACCCTCCGAAAATGGTAAAATCTTGTGAAAACACATAAATTAATCTTCCGTTAACCGTTCCGTAGCCCGTTACAACACCGTCACCCAAGGGAATATTTTTATCTAAACCGAAATCAACTGAACGATGTTTCACAAAACGTCCGAGTTCTTGAAATGAACCTTTATCTATAAGTATTTCAATCCGTTCGCGTGCTGATAATTTACCGTTGTCGTGCTGTTTTTGTATTTTTTCGGAACCTCCGCCTAAAATTGCTTTTTCGTTTATCTCGTCGAGCTTTTTAAATTTATCTTGATTAATCATTCTATTCTTATAATGTATTAATTTTCTCAACAAATATATAAAAATTCTTGAATATTTCAAGAATAAGAGTACGTTCTTAAATTACGTATTGTTAAAATTATCAATTCAAAACGGATATAAATTTATTATGGTAATTAATGTCTTTATATGTTTCCGTAATTTGAATAAATTGTTTCAAAAACTCATATTGTTCGGCTTTTTCAGCGTAAACACTTGATTCAAAACTTCCTGATAGTGAATTTAAATATTTCATTAATTCACTCGTATTTTTTAAAACGATGTCCATTATTTGTCGGGCTTTTTCCGGCTGACCGGCTTTATAATAGTTTTCGGTTATTCCTACAATCGACTCGTCATAGGGAACTTTGTTTTCGGGAAATTCGGCAACACAATAATCTAAAACTTCCAAGGCTTTATCTATTTTTTTTTCTTCGATTAATGTCGATGCTAATTTAGAATACGTTTGTCTGACTTCCATCACACTAATATTCCTGAGATTATTATTATCAATGTAAACATCATCTGAATTTATTCTTCCCCATTTAAAAGTTTTCATAAGTCGCTTATATAAAATATCAGTATTTACGGATGCTCCCTGATTATCCGACTTAAACGGAACTAATTGATAGGCAAACCCTTCTAAGCGAAAATAATTTTGCAAACCGTAAAAATTTTGAATCGGTACGCTTGTTGCGAAATAAACCGGTCGTTTCCAATTATTTCGTGCTATTATTTCGAGCACTGCCATATCGTTTTTAAAAATATATTGTTTATCTAATGTCCATTTTATATTTTTTTCAAATTTGCTTAATTCTTTTGTCGTAAACTCTCCGGTTTTTGCAAAATCGGGCCATGGAACTTTCAATGATAGTTTTTTTGACGGAATATAACTGATTTCATCTCCGTCTGACGCTCGGAGTTTAGCGGCGGATGTTTCATCAGCAACAAAATCCATAGCGTATGACAAGGGAAGATGAGCTTCTGACAGTTTAGTTAAAAAGTTTTGCGTTTCATTATTAATTTGATTTACAAAAGCTTTGTTAAAGTGATATTTTGACTGAATATTTTCTTTTGATAAGTTATAAATAATTCCTGAAAATTCTGCCGGTTTAATATCTTTAAGCACATCGGTTATCGATAAATATTCTTCCTTATTTAATTTCTCGTAATCGGATTTTTCAATAATATCTTTCAGTTTAGTTTTTAAAGAGTTATACTCATCTGCAAATTTTAATTCGTCTGCAGAATATTTTTCATTCAGGTAAATTTGCGGATTATCGGTAACATATACGGCATCTCTTACGCCTTCAATATATTGTTCGGGCTTCATTTTGAATGCAACACCTTCAGAGATATAAGATTTTTGCCTCATTTGATTGATATACCAATCGGTTCCTAAAAGGCTTAAATTTATAACTTTCACATCGGTTCTGTAATTCTCCGCTTCCTGAAGGTACCAAAGCGGAAAGGTATCATTATCACCATAGGTAAATAATATGGCATTTTTTTCACAAGAATTCAGATAATTGCGTGCATATTCAGCAGCCGTATAGCGACCTGAGCGATCATGATCATCCCAATTTTCGACAGCTAAAATTAAAGGTGCAGGAATTGCGGTTATCAGGCTTAAAATTATTGCAACTTTTATATTAATTTTTGATTTTAAATACTGATATACAGCCAAAATACCTAAACCTATCCAAATCGAAAACGCATAAAACGAACCGGCATAAGCATAGTCTCTCTCACGCGGTTGATAGGGAGTTTGGTTTAAATAAAACACAATTGCAATTCCGGTAAAGAAAAATAATAAAAAAATAATTACAAATTCGCGTTTTGTTTTAAACAATGTAAAAAACAATCCTATCAATCCGAGAATCAGCGGAATCATAAAATATGTATTACGGCTGGTATCTTGTTTCATTTTACTCGGTAATAATTTGGTATTGCCTTCAAATAAATTATCAATAAACCCAAATCCTGTAATTGCATTTCCTTTTGTAATTCGACCATGCGATTGCAAATTATTTTGCCTTCCTGAAAAATTCCACATAAAATATCTTAAATACATATGCCCGACTTGATAAGACAAGAAGAACTTCATATTATTGATAAAATTCGGTTTTTCTCCCTGATTTATGTCTGCCCAATCCATATATGCCGAAACGTGATGTTGCTCTTTGCTGTACATTCTCGGGAATAATGTTTTTCGCTCATCATCATATTCATAATCAGGATTTGTTTTTTCAATTTTTTTATATTTTCCGTTTACGGGAATATAAGTATAATTCGGATTGCTGACATACCGACCTCCTGATGTTTTCAATTCGGCATCATAATATTGTCCGTATATTAATGGTCTTGATCCGTATTGTTCACGATTCAGGTAGGATAATAAGGAAAAAATATTCTCCGGGTTATTCTCGTCCATCGGCGGATTAGCAGCAGAACGAATCATAATAATTGCATATGAAGAATAGCCTATTAAAATAAGCATAACTGCGGACAGAACAGTATTTAGAAGTATTTTTCGTTTTTTGTAAGAATAATAAATTCCGAAAATTAACAAAGCGGCGGTTAAAAAGATATAAAAAAACAAACCGCTGTTATAGGTTAAACCAAAGGAATTTACAAACAACAGCTCAAATTTTGCAGCAATTTGAACATAGCCTTGAATGATTCCGTACATCATAAACCCTACTAAAATAACGGCAATTAACGATGCGTAAAAAATACCTTTTTTTGTAATTTTATATCTTTTAAAATAATACACAAAAACAATTGCAGGGATGGCTAATAAATTAAGCAAATGAACACCAATTGATAATCCCATGATATAGGCAATAAAAATTAACCACCGGTCGGCATATTTTTGTTCTGAAATTGTTTCCCACTTTAAAATAGCCCAAAAAACGAGTGCCGTAAAAAATGATGAACTTGCATAAACTTCAGCCTCAACCGCTGAAAACCAAAATGTATCTGAAAATGTATAAACCAAAGACCCTGCAAATCCGCTTGCAAAAATTACAACTGCATTTTTAACTGACAGCTCACCATTTTTTGCAATTATTTTTCTTGCAAAATATGTAATTGTCCAAAATAAAAATAAAATTGTAAAGGCACTTGCAAAAACAGATACCATATTTATAGCTTTGGCAACAAGTTCAACATTTGATGTAAATAAAGAAAAAAAACGTCCTATAATCATAAATAAAGGAGCTCCGGGCGGATGTCCGACTTCGAGTTTGTAGGTAGAAGCTATAAACTCGCCGCAATCCCATAAACTTACAGTAGGCTCAACGGTTAAGTAATATGTAATAAATGCAATAGAAAAACTTATCCATGCGAAAAGATTATTATAATATTTGTAATTTTTAGATGTCATTTTCATATTTATTTACCGTTTCTTTTTAAAACAACTAAAACGGTGTGTATTAAAATTTTAAAATCCAGATAAAATGAAATATTTTCGATATAAAAAATATCATAATTTAAACGTTCAATCATTTCATCAATATTTTCGGCATAACCATATTTAACTTGCCCCCATGAAGTTATTCCGGGCTTAACTTTGAGCAATCTTAAAAAATGGGGTGCTCGTTCTGTTATTTGATTAATATAAAAACGGCGTTCCGGACGAGGACCTACGATTGACATATCTCCCATTAAAACGTTAAAAAATTGCGGAACCTCATCTAAACGAGTTCTTCGCATAAATCGACCAATTCTCGTTATACGATTATCATTTTCAGACGATAATTGCGGTCCGTCTTTTTCTGCATCAACAATCATTGACCTAAACTTATAAATTATAAAAGGTTTTTCATTAATGCCGATGCGTTCTTGCTTAAAGAGAACAGGTCCTTTGGAACTGATTTTTATCGCTACTGCCGTTACAAGAAAAACAGGAGATAAAAGAATTACGGCAAAAAAAGAAAAAATAATATCAAAGAATCGTTTAAACGTTTCTTTCCAAACGGGTATTAATTCATGTGATATGATAATTAGTGGTGTTCCTAAAAAACCTGACATTCGAACTTTTCCGGTTAAAACATGAATTAAACCGGGTATTACTTTTGTAACGACATCAACCCTTTGAATTTTGTTTATAATTTTCTCAATTTCATGATGTTCAGACGATTCTATTGCTATAATTACTTCTTCAATTTTTCCCTTTTTAATAATCGTTTCGATATCATCAATTGTTCCTAAATAGTTAAGTTCAGAATATAACAATGAATTGCCGGTATTGTTTATGTCAATAAAGCCCACAAATTTATTTCCGTATTTTTCTTCTTGATTTGATATTTGATTATATAAATTTAAAGCTTTGCCGTTGCTTCCGATTAATAAAGTGTTAAATCCTATTTTACCTTTCTCGATTTTCGAAATTGTATTTCCGGTAATTAACAAACGAGGAATATAAGTTAATACAAATTGAATAATGAATAAAGAAAGGAATGATGCATAATAATCTTTGTAAGAAAAAACTACATCATCTAATATCAAAACAAAAAAGATGATAATTAATCCGAGCAATACCGAAATAAATGTTTGACCTAATTCTTGTAATCTGGATTTTCTGTAAATATTTCTGTAATAACCGAACATCGAATAAATCATCAACCAAAACAGCGGAATACCAAAAACTGCTATAAAAAAAATTAAATCGTAATTTATAGGGATTTTATACCCGTAATTTACCGATTCAATATATTCTTTTCTGAATAAAATAAATAAAAACCATGATAATGAAGCACTCAAATAATCGGTAATGATATATTTTATAGTATGAAGTTTTTTATTCATTAAATTATAAATGCTAAGCCGAACAAATTATTTATTTGAACGCAAAATAATACTATTGATTGTGAAAAAACGAACTTTTATTCTGAAATCTTAATAAAAAATTTTTACTTACTTTTACAAGTCGAACGAAATTACTCAAATGATTGATACATACAGACATAAAGGATTAAGAAAACAATTGATTGAAATTGTAAAAAACAAAGGAATTACAGATGAACGAATTTTAAATGTTATGATGAACGTTCCGAGGCATTTTTTTATGGCTAAAGGTTTTGAGGAACGAGCATACCAAGATAATGCTTTCCCGATTGCTGCCGACCAAACAATTTCACAACCCTTTACAGTAGCTTTTCAAACACATTTATTAAACATAAGTATAGATGATAAAGTTTTGGAAATAGGAACAGGCTCCGGTTACCAAGCAGCGGTTCTTATGGAATTAGGAGTAAAACTTTTTACAATTGAACGGCAACGCGAATTATTTAATACCTCAACAATGCTTTTAAAAAAACTCGGATATAACCCCTTTACATACTATGGAGACGGATATAAAGGCTTGCCTACTTATGCTCCTTTTGATAAAATTTTAATTACAGCGGGAGCACCTTCAATTCCCGAAGAACTATTGAAACAACTTAAAACCGGCGGCATTCTTGTTGCACCGATAGGTCCGCGTAACACTCAAGAAATGATACGCATAACTAAAATTGATGACACAAAATACAAACATGAAAGTTTCGGAAAATTTGTTTTTGTACCGATGCTGAAAGGAACCGACTAAATCATTATTTTACTGTAACATAATTTAATTTCTTTAAATGAATTTGTTTTTTACTCTTTATATATTAACCTTTTAAAAAAGAGTTCTATTTTTGTAAAAATGAATAAGGGTACTGTAATAAAATCAACCGGGAGCAGATATCTTGTTAAATACAATGATAAAATAATTAATTGTACGCTTCGAGGAAAATTTAAAACTAAAGGATTCAGAACGACAAACCCCATTGCCGTTGGTGATAACATTGAATTTGAAATAACCGACGATGAATTTACCGGACTTATTTATAAAATATCTGAACGAAGAAATTACTTAATCAGAAAGTCAACAAATTTATCGAAAGAAACACATATAATTGCGGCAAATATTGATTTTGCATTTCTTTTAATCAGTTTAGTTAAACCGGTTACATACCAAATGTTCATTGACAGATATTTAATTTCTTGTGAAGCAAATCATATTAAAGCCGTTTTAATTTTTAATAAAATAGATTTATACAATCAAGAAGAACTTCAGCAACTCAATGAATTAATAAATATTTACTCAAAAATAGGTTATAATTGCATCCCTGTCTCAGTAAAAGAAAATATAAATATTAATGCAATTGAAGAGCAGATAAAAAATCACACTATTGTAATCTCAGGAAATTCAGGTGTAGGAAAATCAAGTTTAATAAACAGACTTCAACCCGGCTTAAAACTGAAAACATCTGAAATATCTGATTCGCATGAACAAGGCAAACACACAACTACATTTGCCGAAATGCACAAAATTGGAGAAGGATATATTATTGACACACCCGGCGTCAGAGGATTTGGGATTGTAAATATTGAAAATGATCAATTAAGTAATTTTTTTCCGGAATTATACAGCTTAAAACAATTGTGTAAATTTAATAACTGTACGCATACGCACGAACCTGATTGTGCCGTTAAAAAAGCTGTAGAAACTGGTAAAATCAGTATATCAAGATACCGAAACTATTTAGGAATATTAGCTGACGATTCCGCAAAATACCGACAAGATAATTATTTATAACAGTGCACATGAAACACCCATGATAAACAAGATTAACACCCAAGTTACTCAACATTAATTAATTGCATATTTAAAGACCCATGAAAATATTAATTTATTCCGTTTTATACCTTGTGTTATTTACTTGCAATAATGCACTAAATGCTCAACAATTAATGTTTCCGCTCGGAAATATATACAAACAAACCATTGATTTTGAAATCAATAAACAAACAAACATAAATTCAAATACCGGATTTAAACCTTTCACAATCAGCGAACTTAATTCAATTATTAATATCGATTCATCGGTTTACAAATCGAATGAAAAAGAAAAATTTTTTAAAACGCACAAGAAAAATTGGATTTGGAAAAAATTATTATTTGAAGATTTTATATCAATAGAAAAAGAGCGTTTTAACCTATATATTAACCCTTTATTTTTTTTGGAATACGGTAAAATTACAGAAACGGGACAAAGTTATTTTATTAACACACGAGCTGTTGAAATCAAAGGAAATATCGGAAAAAATTTATCATTTTATTCGTCATTCAGAGAAAATCAAGCCGAATTCAGACCTTATATCTATAATTGGGCATGGAATCGTTTAGTTGTTCCCGGACAAGGTGCCTTAAAAAAGAACAATAACAACATAACCCAATATGATTTTTCTTCGGCTTCAGGGTACTTATCTTTCACACCGATTAACAATTTAAATATACAAATCGGTCAGGATAAGCAGTTTATAGGAGAAGGACATCGTTCGTTACTCCTTTCGGATAATTCATCAAATTATCCGTTTGCAAAATTTTCATATACTTTGAAATCTTTAAAATACACGACAGTATTTGCCGAATTTCGTGATTTTGAAACAGCCTATTACCAATATCATTTTAAAAAACATGCTGCTTTTAACTATCTTTCCTATAATTACAAAAATAGATTTGAAATAGGTATATTTGAAGGAGGAATTTATCAAACTACCGACACTGCTGAATATTACAATAAATTTCAAGCAGATTATTTTATTCCGATAATAGGAGTACGAACGATAACTAACGGATTTTCATCAAACAACAACATTCTGCTCGGATTCAATTCAAAACTTAAAATAACAAAATTTATTATTACCTACGGGCAAATTGCTGTTGACGATTTTAAAGAAAACCAATTTGCTTACCAAGCCGGAATTAAAATATTTGATATTTTTCATGAGAAAATAAAAGGTCATCGTTTATATGGTCAGACTGAATTTAATACGGCAACTCCTCATACCTATTCGCATCCTGAAATAAAATACCAAACATGGTCACACTATAATCAAGAATTAGCTCATCCTGCCGGTTCCGATTTTCAAGAAATCTATATTATTACAAACTATTCTTATAAATCCGTTTTGATTGATTTCAGGCTTTCTTCATTAACACTTAATAACAAATCATCATTTTCAGATATTTATCATGATGTATATAATTTTTCAAGCTTATCAGCCATACCTAAAACAATTTCTCACAAAACGCTTACAGCCGCATACATTATAAACCCCAAAACGCACGTACAAATATATGCCGGACTTGATATCAGAACAGAAAAACAAACTGATACTCAAACAACCGACACGTTTATTATGTTCGGGTTAAAAACCGGTTTAAATAATTTTTATTACGATTTTTAAAAACATAATTTTTCATCAGAAACAACATATAAACAACCAAAACGTTAAAATATAAATAATTTTCAAATGAATATTTATTCTAAGAGACAGAAATATAAATTCGGAATTTTTATAACAGCAATAATTATCGGAATCGGATTTATTTTATATGCCGGAAAATTATCAAAAGAAATAGCGGTACAAGAACGTGAAAAAATAGAAATATGGGCTGAATCATTAAAAGAAACATCAGAAATGCCCTTAGATGCGGAAATAAGTCAAACACTTTATAAAATATTGCTTGAAAATAAAACAATACCGGTTATTTTATCAGACGAAAATCTTAACATTATAACCCACAGAAATTTAAACGAAAAAAAGGCTGAAAAACCTGAATATATCAAAAAGAAACTAAAAACCATGCGAGAGCAGCATGAACCGATTATTATTGAATACCTTGCCGGACACATTAATTACGTTTTCTATGAAGATTCAATTTTATTACGAAACTTATACTATTACCCTTATTTTCAAATTATTGTAATAAGTTTTTTTATAGCAATTTCCTATTTTGCATTTAACAGTTCACGAAAAGCGGAGGAAAACCAATTATGGGCAGGAATGTCAAAAGAAACCGCACATCAGTTAGGAACTCCCATTTCATCATTAGTAGCTTGGGTGGAATTACTTAAATTAAAAAATTCCGACCCGAAACTGACCGAAGAGGTCAGTAAAGACATTAAACGTCTGGAAACTATAACCGAAAGATTTTCAGGCATAGGTACAAGTCCGGTATTAATCCTAAACGACTTAATACGAGTGATTAATAATTCAGTATCCTATTTGCAAAGCAGAACCTCATCAAAAGTTGAATACATCTTAAATTTTAATAAACATCTTGAGTTGTTTGTTCCTTTAAACGAATCGCTGTTTGAATGGGTTATTGAGAATATGTGCAAAAATGCTATTGATGCCATGCAAGGCAAAGGCAAAATCACAATTTCCGTGTTCGAAAAAAAAGATAAAATTTATATAGATATTCAAGATACCGGGAAAGGAATACCTAAATCATCATTTAAAACCGTTTTTAAACCTGGCTACACTACTAAAAAAAGAGGTTGGGGTTTAGGTTTGTCTTTGGTAAAACGAATAATTGAAACTTACCACAAGGGAAAAATATTTGTAAAAAGTTCAGAAATCGAAAAAGGAACAATTTTCAGAATAATCTTAAACCAACTTGAAACAAAGCACCGATAAATGTAACGTTTTGTTGGAATTTTTGAAAAAAATAAAAAAAAATCTATTTTGTAACCACCAAAATATCAGTGTAATATAAAGTTTACTTGGGGTAAAAAATTGAAATGTAGTTAAGCACACGATTTTTTGGGGTCAGTTTTTTTTGCTCAACTTTGCCTGAAAATTTTCGACTCAAATTATTGAAAACAAAAAAGTATTCGTAAATAAAATCATTAAGAAAAAAGAAATTTTTGAAGAGAATAATCAATCTGATTATCAAGTAACTATCAGAAACTGTGAGATAAAAAGACCTCACCGCTGCAAGGTTCTA
>DYOF01000179.1 GCA_020720665.1 Acetofilamentum sp.
ATAATCATTAAAATTGTAAAAATCAGGCTGATAATAGCATATAAAATTAAAACTTAACGATTTATTAATTGTTAATTGAAGATTTGTATATGAATCTAATCTGAATAGGTTTGTTTCGGTATGAACACTGTCTGATAACTGTTCTTTTTCATTCATAATTAAAGGGGCAAAATACCAATTTATTTTGGGATTTTGAGTCAAACGAAAGCGCGGCCCGCCTCCTAATAATATTCGTTTTGTTAATAATTTTTGCTCGTTATATTGGTACTGACCGAATATTTCAAGTGTAAGAAAACTACTGTCTTTCACCGTGTAATTATACCTAAGATGTTGAAAGCCGTTGTTGATTAACGAACCTTTGTTTACACTTAGTAAGCTCAAATTATTCAGGAAAATAAAATTATGTGCTTTTCTTGAATATTGTACATCAATAGTATTTTTGAACTCAAATATTCGACTTCCTGTTTCTTTAATATTAAAATCAAGCCCCATAGTTGCCTGAAAACCGGATGCATGTTTTCGGTTTTTTTCCACATTAACAATTTGCGAAAAAGAACTTAAACTGATTAAGGCTAAAAAAGTAAGGATAAGCGATTTTTTCATGTGTCTTAAAATTTATAATTAACTAATAATCTGCAAATTGAATGCTTATCATTATTGATAACATTTGTATCTCTCTGCACATAGTAACGCCTTCTTTGAACCGGACATATTTAAGGTATTCTTATCGCTTTGTTATTAGGAAAAAAATGTTTAGCTTCGCTGAGCCCTTTCAGAAATTACAAAGGTGTCTCATTTAACGATTCTCTATTCTCCTGAATTTAATGTAGTTATAGGATAGTTGATACGTTCTTGAACAATCCATGTATCAGGAAATACAAATTTTATTTGGTCTTTAAAATATAAGGCTTCGGCTCTTGTTCTGAAATCGCCCACTCTTATTTTATAAAAAGGAGAATCATAAATGATGTAAGCACTATACCCTTCACCATATTTTGTTAAAAATCGGCTTTTTGTATTTTGAGCCTCAATCATAGCCTTTTGCCCGGAACCAAAATATATTTGCACTCTCCACCCGGGAAATTTATTGTTATTTATTTCTTTATGTCGTTTTACTATTTGAAGGATTTTCTCATCTTGGCTTATAAGTATTTTTCCGTCATTATGAGATTTAAAACCCGCTGTTATTCCTGAATCTTCAATTTTAAATGTTTGATATTGAGCGTTTACAGGAATTGATAACAGACTAAATATAAACAATATGTAAAGTTTCTCCATGTGTTAAAATTTTGCAATTGACTCAAATTAAACTTGCCCAATAATTCTTAAATCTGTAGTATAAATGTCGTGGTTTCCAAATAATTAAATACAAGCTTGCGAATTCAAGGATAATTAAGATGATTGTTTTTTTTGCAAAAGTAAAAACAAATTATATCTGTTAAAAATAAATTATTCTTTTTTCTTTTATATCAATTTTTTTTGGTATCAATAAAATTCTGATTCCGAGAACACCTTCTATTTCAATTTCTGCTTGTTTTTTTGAAAATATTTCGTAAAGGTTTTTAATGGTTTTAAGGTTTAATAAACCCTCACTTTTTAAAATCAAGGGCATTTCAATAATTCCGTTAAATTTTTTCGGGATAATAATATTTTTATTTTGTTCAACAAGTTTAAACGATTGCTTATTAACTTTAATCAGCAAATTATATTTTGTAATTACGATTCGAAACGGATTCGGATTAATTATCGGAAGCGGAACCGTAAGGTCTATTTTGTCTGATTTAATTTGATTTGTTTTAACTTCTTTTATGTCACCTATTTTAATATTCTCATATTGACAACCGGTTTGTAAAAATCCGAGAATTATAATTAAGGACATCAATGCTGTTTTTAAATAATTTTTCATCTTTGTGGTTTCTTTTATAAATAAAACGTAAGAAAATTATGTTAAGTATTTCAGAATTAGGTGAATTTGGTTTAATAAAGCATTTAAGCAAAAATATAAAAATAATTAATTCTTCAACAATAAAAGGAATAGGTGACGATGCTGCAATTATTGATTCAGGAAATAAACAAACGCTTATAACTACGGATATACTGGTAGAGGGAATACATTTTGATTTATCGTATGTGCCGTTAAAACATTTAGGGTATAAATCGGTTGTTGTAAATTTGTCAGATGTTTATGCAATGAATGCGGAACCAAAGCAAATTACGGTAACCCTTGCTTTTTCAAATCGATTTACATTGGAGGCACTTGAAGAATTGTACGAAGGAATTTATTTGGCATGTAAAAACTACGGAGTTGATTTAATCGGCGGAGATACCAGCTCTTCGGTTACCGGTTTAATAATCAGTATTACGGCAGTCGGTGAAGCTGATAAAGAATCAATAGTAATGAGAAGCGGTGCGAAACCGAATGACTTAATATGTGTGTCGGGAGATTTAGGCGGAGCCTATGCCGGATTAAAGTTATTGCAAAGAGAAAAAGAGGTTTTTAATACAAATCCTGAAATTCAACCCAAACTCGAAGGATATGATTATATTATTGAAAGACAACTGAAACCCGAAGCCGGAAAGCATACTTATGAATTATTAAAAGAATTACAAATTAAACCGACATCGATGATTGATATATCCGACGGTTTATCTTCTGAAGTATTGCATCTTACAGAACAATCAAATTGCGGCAGTCGAATTTATGACCAAAAAGTTCCTATTGCTGAAGAAACGATAAAATTTGCAGATGAACTTCTTATAACTCCGTCAATTTTTGCTTACAACGGAGGAGAAGATTATGAATTATTATTTACAATTTCACAAGAAGATTACGGTAAAATAGAA
>DYOF01000180.1 GCA_020720665.1 Acetofilamentum sp.
CAGCAAAAGCCCGAAGAGAGCGGTCGGTTTGTGTGTAAAAAAATTGGTAAAATTTTTCATATCATAAGGTTTTTTAATATTACAAAATATAAGAGTGAAAATTGAGCAAAATTAGTGAAAATATTAAACGCTACAAAAATATGACTTCTTTTTCAAAAGAGTGTAAAAGTTCACAGAATTAACAAAAACTTAAACTACTCAAACAAAAATATGACTTATTTTTCAAAAAAGCCTGCATACTTTTATACCTAAACAAGGATATGTATAGAAAAAGGGATTAATTTTTTTTTGAGGTGCTATTCATACTTTGTGTTAATTGCAACTTCTTTGTGTTTTTTGTAACATATTATTACACAAAGTTTCACAAAAAAGCAAACTAACGGCTACGGTGAAAACACTTGACAAGTATAGGGGGTAAAAAAACTCGACTTTTTGGAAATAAATGCAGGACAAATTTCGGAGTGGCTCATTTGTTTATATTTATCGGTTTAATTATGTATCCTTGTTTTGTTAATAAATTCAAAACGCCTTTGTTTCCGGGTAAATGTCCGGCACCTACGGCAATAAAAACCGATTGATTTTTAATTTGATTTTCAATTACGGAAATCCAATTTTTATTTCTTTTAACTAAAAGGTCTTCTTCAAAATCGACTATTGTTTCTTCATTTTTAAACAATTCGTATAAATCATTTAAATTTTGATTTTTATAGCTTTCAACCAACTTATAATATTCGTCTAATCCGTTTTGATTCAAATCATTTTCGAACAACATTTTAACTTGGTCTTCAATACTGATTTTATCCAATACATTAATTTGATAATCAGCAGTTTCTAAACCTATTACATGAATTTTATTTTTCTTTGCCAAAGTCATAAATTCTTCTTCATAGGTTTTTGATTTTCCTATTAATTCGCTTATAATCAATGCTGATGAGAATATCGGTTTGTATTTGGTCATCATATTTAATTTTAATTTACCTATTTTTAAAGTATCTGTCAAAAATGAGATGAATTTTTTGTATTGTTCTTCCGTCATAAATTCAGAAATTTCTTTTCCTTCGGGTAATAACATTTTCTTACTTAGTTCAATTTTTTCGGAAAGGCTCATATCCATGTCAATTTCTAAGGCTAAGGTATTGCATTTAAGAAGGTTTTCCTTCATGATGTCGGTAAAAAAGAAATCGTTTTCAGGAATTAAATGAATTGTTCCGAAAATATAGGAAGAATGAGTTAATCCGTTACCCGAAATTTCCCAAAGCAATGCGTTTTCGCTTGTATTTTGGGCTTTAACACTAATTGTAATGAGTATAAGTAAACTTAATAACTTAGTTTTAATGTGTTTCATAATTTTAAATTTATAGTTAATCAGATTGTGTATAAAGATTGTTATGATTTATTGTTTTATCATGCGTCCGCTATAATCAGCTTATCGGATTTTTGGGTGTAAAAAGTTCTGTATAATAATAATACATTTTCGGCATTTAAAGTTTCATCGAAATTAAGTCCTTTATAATCAAGGAGTTTCTTGCTTTCTTTAAGTACATTAATCTTTTTAAAATGTTTTTCATGTGCAAAATTCAAATATTTAATTATACGGAACGCATTGAACCATTCAAAAAATTTTTTGTTAAATGCTTTTAAATCAGGGCTTTCTTTTCTTATTTTTATAATATCGGATTCAAAATTATTTAGTTGTAAAAATTCTAAAACCGACTGATTAAGGTTTTCATAATTAAATTGAGAATAAAAAATATTTTTGCGGTCAAAAAAAACTTTTAAAACTAAAAACGATTCCATTGCATAGGTTAAATATTCATTTTGAGCGGCTTCAGTCATTTTCTTAATTGCTGCACCGGTTCCGAAAGGCACACGGTCGGATATTCGAGGGGAGGGAAATACCGCAGTTGAAAATATTTCTCCGTAATTTCCCTGCTGAATTATTTTATGAAGGAAATAAAAGTCTTCACCGGCTTTTCTTCGGTTCATTCCGCCTTGTTTTGCATACATTTCAGCTTTAACGACAAAACTTGAACCGATGGTTTGATATGCAAACGGGAAGTTAATAAACCTTAATGCTTCAATAAAATAACGTAAATGCAGTTCGTATTGAATAATATAATTATAGATTTCTTTCGGAAACGCCTCACCGCTTATAGGGTGTTGAAAATCAACAGAACAAGCATCAATTTTAGGGTTTTTAAAAAAATAATTTTCAATTTCTTTTAAATAATTTGGTTTTACTTTGGCATCGGCATCAAATCCGGCAATTAAACCGTGTGGCTTGTTTAAGAAATTAAATCGGTGTAAGGCTTCATCCATTCCGATTTTTCGTGCCAAACCTACACCTGCAAATTTATGCGGCAGGTTTTCCAAATTCAGAATATGTATTTTTAAATGATTGCTTGAATATTGTTCAGAAAAAATAAGGGCTTCGTTATATGTTTTTCTGTTTTGTTCAATAATATCTTTCGAGGAATTTTCAGATGAATTTATAATTACAATAATTTCAGCATCATTTGTCGGTAGTTTGCAATCAACAAGTGATTTTAAAGCAGAAATTAAATCGGGCTCATTAAAAACCGGAATTACAATAATTAAAAACAGATTTTCGGAAGGTTTCACGTTTATAAAAGTTTCCTTGCTCTGAAATCGTTTAAAATATGTATCTGCAAAAGCCAAATCAATAGATTTTTTCGGTTATTATACAAAAAATCCGACATTCTGCCGGATTTTTTATATTGTTTAAGGGGAGTTCTAAAAATTGCTTTTTCTTCGTTGGACTTCAATTTTTAAAATTACCTGCGGTGAGGGCTTCGCCGTTCTCATTTACAA
>DYOF01000041.1 GCA_020720665.1 Acetofilamentum sp.
AATTTGCTTCGAAGTTCATAAAAATTGAGATGTTTTGAATTTATTTCTCCGGGCGTATCACAATAGCCAAGCTTTAAGGGAGCCATTAAAAATTTATTCTTTAAATTTCTCATAATAATTTTCAATTTATTTGACAGATAAAAGTGAATTGATGTTTATTTATTCGTTCTTTTATAAGCTAATTTTATTATCAAATGAAGGATTATTTATTGCTGATTATTTATCACCTTTAACAAATGTTTTAACTAATGAGTCTGACAGGAAATTTTGGTCGTGATGACCGAGATAAATTTCAGCCTCCATATTTTTAATACTAATTGCATCATCTATTGAAGGCAAATAGGGTTTTATATCAAGAACCGGAGTTTTGTTAAATGCATCCACATTACTGACATATAATTTGTTACCTTCAATTTTATCAAGTTTAATTAATGATAAACCTATCGGATTCGGGCGCCGAGGACTGCGAGTTGCAAAAACACCGAATTCATGTTTACTTTCGGGCGGATTTACATGATTGTCCCATCCTTTTGCTTCATTAAAATGATACAAAACCCATATGTATTCGAAAGACGAAAGATAGTTTAAACCATTTATATATTTTTCATCGAGAATAATTACACCTTTAGCGTTTCCAACCAACATTCCTTGACGAGGTGCACCTGTTTGCATGGTATATTCCGTTTCGAAATATCCGATTGGAGTATAATTAATCACTTTATCATTTTTTTTACACGATGCCAAAAGAAAGAGAACAAAAAACAGAATACGAACATTCATTTTTCCGATTAAATTTTCTTTAATTTATTTGTTTTATATGCTTCATAAGCTTCTTTAACCGTCATCTCTCCTGCTCCGATGTATATTTCAGTACCGGCTTTTTCCAAAACTGTTGCGGCATTCCCTCCGGGTCCGTTTCCTGTAATTAATACATCTGCTTTTAAGTCAAATAATTTTTGAGCGGTCTTTGGGCCGGCTCCGTGAGCATCATTTGCCGAATCGGTATTGTCTATATGTTCAATATTTTTTGACTGTTCGTCATAAACAAAGAAATATTCTGTTCTTCCGAATCTGGGGTCTATTTTTGTATCCCAATCGGTTCCTTTTGTTGTAAAAGCTATTCTCATATATTCTATTTAATTATTAAAAATCTTTTTTATTTGTTCTTTTAATTCACCAAATCGGGTTTTATCACAATGTTCTGAATAAATTCCTATAAAATCTTGAACTTTTTCTTTGATGAATATAAATGACAGGAACGAATCAAACCTATGATAATCGCAATTATTTTTTATGGTTTTTATACCTTCAAGAAACTCATTTAATTCAATATGGTTTGAAATTGGGAAGAAATATCTATTGGCATTGGCTTTATCTTGATAGACATTTTCTTCAATTTTTACAAATTCTGTATATTTTTTATAAAAGATTGTTGTTTCATATTGATTGATTTTTGTATCGCTCATAAATTCAATCCCTATTTTTTCTAATTCATCTTTTACTGCTTTTAAATGTTTTGTTTCAGAAGCTCTTACACGAATACATTGATGATTTTCGTTTCTAAAAATTAATTGACCCGGTGTTACATGCAAATCTGTTGCAAAAGTTTCATTCAGGCAGCAGGTTTTCCTTAAAACTATATCTTGAAAGCAGTTAAGTGATTTTTTAATCGGTAAAAACAAATGCATTTCAGAATCGCGTTTATTTGGCGGAAAATTGTTAAGGGCATAATAGTCCGGAGTAGGATCGCTTTCTAAAACAAGGCACTTTAATTCTGAACTTAAAGGTGAGTGTGCTACTTCTTTTTTAAAATTATAGCATGTTAAACCGTTCAATTCTGCTGTTTTCATAAAATTTAGATTAAGTGAATGATGTTTTTTATTTCCGTCCATGTATTTTCAATAATTTCTTTTAGTTTGCCGGTATCAAATTCAACTATCGTTTTTGATTTTGTTATTGCTTGTGTAAAATTATTGCTGTATGGAATATCTGCTAAATGATTTATTTTTTCTTCGGTTAAAAATTGTTTAATTTCATCAGTTACAGACAAATTTAAGTCAAATTTATTAATAATACAACCTGCTTTTATATTAAATTTGTGTACCAATTCATAGACACGCTTTAAATCGTGTAAACCTGAAACCGTAGGTTCTGTAACCAAAACAACATAATTTGCACCTGATAAAGATGAAACAACCGGACAACCGACACCCGGCGAACCGTCAACTAAAATATATTCGTAATTTCCTTCTTCTGCAATTTTCTTTGCCTCATTTTTAACTTGTGCTACTAATTTACCTGAATTATCGGCACCTATAGCTAATTTTGCATGCACCATTTTACTCCCTGTTTTAATATCGGAAATATACCAATGTCCTACTTTTTGTTGAATGTTTATTATGGCATCTGTTGGACATATCCTTGCGCAATATCCGCAACCTTCGCAACTGATTTCATCCACCACAAAAGTATTATTGATAAACGGAATAGCGTCAAAACGGCAAATATCGGCACATTTTCCGCACTGAATACAGTCTTCTTGTTTAATTACAGCTAATTCACCGCTAAAAAATTCTTGACTTTTTTTGAAATCCGGATTCATTAATAAGTGCATATCGGCTGCATCTACATCACAATCGGCAACAACAACTTTTTCTTTTTCGAGGACAGCAAATGATGCTGTCAGAGATGTTTTTCCCGTACCGCCTTTACCGGAAATAACTACAATTTCCTTCATGTTAAATTACTGAATATGTTTAATTTAATAAAATTTTCAATTTTAATTAATTCTTCCTTTACTTCCGAAATTTCATTATATATTAAGTTACCGCCTGAATATAATTCGGCAATTTTTCGGTTATTCGGAATTTTTGCAATAACAGGAATTTTTTCTTTTTTGCAATAATTTTCAACATCATCATTACCTATTCCGTTTCTGTTAATAATAACACCGAACGCTTTATTGAGTTCTTTCATGGTGTCAACAGCTAATTTTAAATCGTGCAAACCGAAAGGGGTCGGTTCTGTTACCAAGAAAACAAAATCGGCATCTTTTGAAGCTTCAATCACAGGGCAAGAAGTTCCGGGCGGTGAATCATAAATTTTGATGAACGTATCATTAAATTTAAGGTCAACATATTTTATGGTTTGGTGAATCAGCGGAACAGCTTGTTCTTCACCAATTAATAAATGACTGTTCACAAATGCTAAATTATTCGACTTATATTCTTTCAACTCACCCATTTTCTTTGTAATCATCGGCAAAGCATTTGTAGGACAAAGTTCTGAACATGCGTAACACGAATGGCATAATTCGGGGAAAACCAAAATCATCGTACCTAATTGAATGACTGCATGAAAATTACATACTTTCTGACAAATTCCGCATAAAGTACATTCCGGTTGTTTCCAATCGGGAATCATTTTAAATTTATCTTCTTCGTGAATTAGATTTCCTTTAATAAAAAGAGCTGAATTAGGCTCTTCTACATCTAAATCGACTAAAACGACATTGTTATTTTCTGATAAATATGAAGCTAAATTTACAGATACTGTAGTTTTTCCTGTTCCTCCCTTTCCGCTTGCAATAGCTATTTTCATTTCTATTTCTTTAATAATTCCTCTCGTATCATAGTATGTCCGCAATCAGGGCATTTCAGTGTTGTGCATTTTACTCCTTGCTGATGTTCAAGTTTTGTTCCGCATTTAGCACATACGCAATATCCTCCGGTTCCGAATGCTCCGCCTTTATTTCTGCCTTGTCCGCCGCCTTTTCCCATACCTTTTCCCTCACCTCTGCCTAAACCTTTTCCTTTTTCAAATATTCTCATTTTTTTATGTTTTAAAATATACATAACTCACAAATTTATACACATACAGCATACTAAATCTGTGAGTTATGTTTTAAATAATTTAATCATCTTGCTTTAAATCTTTCAATTGTTTTTCAAGTGAACTTAATTGATCTTTCAATATATTAATCTCATTCTCAATTAAAATTCTTTCTGAGACGTTTGTTAAGAATTGTTGTTGATTTCCGCCAAATCTGTACCTAAATCCGAAACCTGCGCCACGACCTAAACCTCGTCCGCTTCTTCCGTAAGCAACATTATCAGAATTAACATGATCTTGACATTTCCCCATTCGTCTGCCTGTCATTGAACCTCTTCCGAGAGGTCCCGTTCTGTCTAATCCGGGCATAATTTCCTCCTTTTTAAATGGTTTATAAATAAATTAACCGCACAAAGATAATGAACATATGCTCATTTAGCAAATTAAAAAACATATTTTACAACAGCTATTAAATTTCTACCCTGAGCAAAGTAATTAAGTTCTTTAAGTGTTGAGAGATGATCTATATATACTTCATTAAATAAATTATTTAGGCTAAACGCTATATTCAGTTTTCCTGATTTTAATTTTCTTTCAGAACTTAAAACTAAATTGCTTACAAAATAACCGGGAGTAACAGTTTCAAATTCAGATACTTTTGTTTGAGAAAATGCATAAGTTGAATTGACAGATGCACTTATATTAAATTTTAAGAATGATTTTACAGGGCAATATTTAAGTTCTGAATAAATTTTATTATGAGGTATAAACGGTAAGTATGAGCCATCAGATTGCTTGGCATCAATAAAAGAATAATTAGAAAATATCTTTACCGTTTTAACAGGCATAATTTTGAAACCGACTTCAAGACCCTTAATCCCGGCATCCGATTGATTGAATTGATAAATAAGCATTCCGTTGGGTGCAGTTGCAGATGATTTTTCCAAGAAAATATAATTTTCAATTTTATTATAAAAACCGGACATTTCAAATAAAACAAAATCGCTGTGGTAATGAATACTCACATCAGGTTCAAAGTTCTTTTGAGTTTGCAAAGCTGAATTTCCTTTTTCAAAAAAAGCACCATGAGGTCCGTTTTGAGTTAATTCGGCAATATTCGGTGTTCGCTGTGCCGATGCAAAATTAGAACGGAACAAAAATTTTTCTGTTATCTGATAAGTCAAACCGGCTGAATAACTGAAATTTGAATACTGCGGATTTACGGCAGGAGAGTTAGGTTCTGCTATGGTTAAAATGGTTCTGTAATCGTATCTTAATCCGGCTAAAACATTAAGCTTTGACATAAATTTGGCCGATAATAAAATATAGGCCGAAAAATCAAACAAATCCGCATCAGGGATAATATGATTCGGAGCTTCGTAATTCTTATTTTTTTGTTTAATTCCTTGAATACCTGTTATAAATTGATAATTATTTTTATAACTGTACGTTCCTTTGAAATTGTAACCAAGTGTATTTAAACTCATATCAACCGTTGTAAAAACCGGCAAACTTTCAACAGTGTTTAATTTACGATTATTTAATTGATACGAAAAATCAGCATCAATCATGAACGATTTTATAAAAAATTTATTTTTTAAAGCTAATATATGGCTTTCTAAATGCTGAAACCAAACATTATTGTTTCTGCCGATATCTTGAATAATTGAAATTGCCGCCGGAATAGTCAAGCCTAATTGCATTGTAGTTAAATCATAATAAACATCCGTTTTTCCGAATTTGTATGATATTCCGGCATTTGTTTTAAACGATTTGTTATTAAAACGACTGTTAGGAACTTGTATTCCTGCAGCATCCGTAAAATCCTTGAACGATTTTATACCGAAACCCACTCCTGCGTGAAAATTTTCCTTTGCTCCTTTGACGCTCAAATTTGAGGCTATTCCTCCGTCATTAAGAGAATATTTTGCAGTATAATTTCCTGATATTGTATTTTGTAAAGCCGGTTTTTCAGGAATTGAATATATAACTCCGCCCACTGCATCCGAACCATAAAGCAACGATGCGGGACCTTTTATTATCTCAATTCTTTCCATACCCATATCATCAATAACATAAGGATGATTTTCTGAAAATTGATAATTTTCTTTTCGAATACCGTTATCTACAAATAGAATATTAGTGTTTGATAATCCTCTGATAACCGGTTTAACAATTCCGTTTCCTTTGGAAATCATATCAACTCCGGGTTCTTTGCCTAAACGATTTAAAAAATTTGCTTCTAAATCAGAATGTATATCTGTTTTAATACTTTTAATGTCAATAGCATTTTCATGTTGTAATGAGAATCTGTTACCTGAAATTATTACTTCCTGTGTTTCAAATGTTTGTTCTGTCAAATATATGAGTAATTTACTCTGTAAAGTATCAGTATTAACTTTAATAATCTTGGTTTGAAAGCCGATAAAAGATACTAATAAATCGAATGTTCCGGGGAGTAAGTTGTTTATCTCAAATTTTCCATTTGAATCCGTCATTGTTCCTTTATGCATATAAGGAAAATAGATGACTGCTCCGATTAATGCTTCTTTATTTTTCTCATTCATAACGATTCCTGAAATTGAAATTTGAGATTTTAAGCTGCTTATACTTGTAATAAACAGTATCAAAAATATTATATGTTTCATTTTTTTTTAATTTAAAAACGCAAATATAATGAACATATGTTTATTTCAAAATTTTAAATTTAAAAAATAACACTTTTTAAAAGAAAGAAATTCAATTTTTTTTAATTTTGATATTCAAAAAGATATAAAATGAAGAATACGGATTCAAAAAGTCATTTACAAGGTAAATCTGTTTATATTGACGACATTCCTGAAATTCAGGGAACATTATACGGATTAGTTTATGATTCGCCTGTGGCACATGCTAAAAACTTGACTATTAATTATCAAAAAGCCGAAAATTATCCCGGTGTTATTCAAATATTTACATACAAAGATATTCCCGGTGAAAATCAAACAGGCGCAATTATAAAAGATGAACCTTTGTTTGCAGAAAATGAAGTTCATTACATAGGGCAACCGATAGCATTAATTGTTGCCGAAAGTGAACGAATTGCAAGAGATGCTAAAAAATTAATTGAATTCGGTGCAGAAGAACTTCCGGTTATAACCGACCCGATAATTGCCAAAAAAAATAAAAATTTTTTAATACCTCCGAGAACATTTAAAATAGGTAATTTAAAAGACGGAATAAAAAATTCAAAATATATAGTTAAAGGTCAGTCTGAAACCGGAGGGCAAGAACATTTGTATCTGGAAACTCAAGGCTCCTATGCCGTTCCGAAAGAAAAAGGACAAATCACCCTATATTCTTCAACACAAGGACCGACTTCTGTTCAGAAAATAACAGCACAAATTTTAAACATTCCTATGAATCAAATTGAAGTCGATGTCAATCGATTAGGGGGCGGGTTCGGCGGAAAAGAAGATCAGGCGACACCGTGGGCGGCAATGGCATCTTTGGCGGCATTTATTTTAAATAAACCGGTAAAAGTCAGTTTAAGCAGGCATGATGATATAAGAATGACCGGAAAACGCCACCCCTATACGGCTGACTATACAATAGGATTTTCTGATGACTTAAAAATTCAATTTTATGAAGTTGAATTTATACAAGACGGAGGAGCATCCGCAGATTTGTCTCCTGCAATTATGGAACGAACATTGTTACATGCAACCGGCAGTTATTTTATACCAAATTCAGAAATCACAGTATTCAGTTGTCGAACAAATACGCCTCCTAACACCGCATTCAGAGGTTTCGGAGGACCGCAGGGATTTTTCGCTATAGAATCGGCATTGCAACAAGCTGCATATGAAATAGGTGTTCCGGTTAATCAAATTCAAAAAATAAATTTACTTACCGAAGGTGATGAATTTCCATACGGGCAAAAGGCAGAGCATGCCGAAGCAGTTAATTCATGGCTGACCGCCGAAAAAAAATTCAATATTGAAGAAAAGATAAAAGCCGTTAATGAATTTAATAGTTTAAATACTGATTTTAAAAAAGGATACTCTATAACTCCTTTATGTTTCGGTATTTCTTTTACAAATACGGTTATGAATCATGCTCGTGCTTTAGTTCATATTTATCAAGACGGAAGCATAGGCATAAGTACAGGAGCAATTGAAATGGGACAAGGCGTAAATACTAAAATGATTCAAGTTGCCGCATATGTGCTTGGAATTTCAAGCAACAAAATAAAAATTGAAACTACAAATACTACACGTGTAGCAAATACTTCTCCCACTGCTGCAAGTTCAGGTGCCGATTTAAACGGAAAAGCTGTTGAAATTGCTGCCGGTGAATTATTAAAACGGTTAATTGATGTTGCTTCGAATATGCTCAATTCAAAATCGGAGAACATTTTTATAAACGATGAATTTGTATTTTTAAACAATGAAAGAACCGAAATTACATGGAATAAATTGATTGAAACAGCATTTTTAAAAAGAATAAAACTATCAGAAAAAGGACATTATGCAACTCCGGAAATATGGTTTGATAAATCAAAAGAAAAAGGACATCCTTTTGCATACCACGTTTACGGAACTGCTTATACCGAAGCTAAAGTTGATACCCTGAGAGGAATATATGACATTGAAACCGTTGAAATTATTCACGATTTTGGGAAAAGCATGAATTTCTTGTTAGATAAAGGGCAGGTAGAAGGAGCCTTAATACAAGGCATAGGATGGCTTACAATTGAAGAAATAAAATATGACTCGAACGGAAAATTACTTTCAAATGCACTTTCAACATATAAAGTTCCTGACATAAATTCTGTTCCGAAAAACGTAACCGTTGAAGCTTTAGATACCGAAGGTCATAAAAATGCGATATTAAAATCAAAAGCCGTTGGCGAACCCCCTTTTATATACGGAATAGGTGCTTACTTTGCCGTTCTGAACGCAATTAAGGCTTTTAATCCGAAATATTCAGCGGAATTTTCCGCTCCGATAACCCATGAAAAAGTATTAATGAGCCTGTACAAATAGTTAAAATTTGAAAAAAGCGGGTTTTTACACTCGCTTTTTTAATTGTTCGCAACTTTAAATTTCTCTGATAAATATTGTGCTGTATATGATTCTTTACAATTCATTAATTCTTCGGGTGTGCCTTCAAAAATTAAAAAACCGCCTTTTTCTCCTCCCTCAGGACCTAAATCAATGATATAATCAGCAGATTTAATCAACTCAATATTATGTTCTACAACTATAATTGAATGTCCTCTGTCAATTAACGCATTAAAAGATTTCATGAGTTTAAATATATCATGGAAATGCAATCCGGTTGTAGGTTCATCAAAAATAAAAAGTGTTTTTGATACTGATTTTTCCTTACTTAAAAATGTTGCTAACTTCACTCTTTGACTTTCACCGCCGCTTAAAGTATCCGATGACTGACCTAATTTTACATAACCTAAACCAACATCTACAAGTGGTTGAATAAGCTCAGCTATTTTTTTTGTTTCACTGTTATTTCCAAAAAACTCTAAAGCTTCATCTACGGTTAACTCAAGAATGTCAAAAATATTTTTCCCTTGATATAAAACATCTAACACCTCATCTTTAAAACGTTTGCCTTTACATTCCTCGCATTCTAAATGCACATCAGCCATAAATTGCATTTCAACCGTAATTTCTCCTTCTCCTTTACACGTTTCACATCTTCCTCCTTCAACATTAAAAGAAAAATGTGCCGGTTTGAATCCGTTTATTAAAGATAATTGCTGATTTGAATATAATTTCCTTATTTCGTCATAGGCTTTAATGTAGGTTACCGGATTGGAACGCGACGATTTACCTATGGGATTTTGATCAACAAAAATAACTTCATCAATCTGTTTATAATCACCTGTTAAATCAGAAAAACTACCGGGTTTTTGACCAAAATCGTTCAATTTTCTGCTTAAAGCAGGGTATAATACATCTTTAATTAAAGACGATTTCCCTGAACCGCTGACACCTGTAACAACGGTAAAAGCATTCAAAGGAAAACGCACATCTAAATGTTTTAAATTATTATGAGTAACGCCTTTTAATTCAATAAAATAATTTAATTTCCTGCGATTAACAGGCAAAGGAATTTTTAGCTCCCCTGTAAGATATTTAATTGTCATTGAATTGATCTTGTCAGATTCTTTTAATGAATTTAAAACTCCTTGAAAAACTACATGTCCTCCTTGTGTTCCGGCTAAAGGGCCGATATCAATTACTTGGTCGGCTGATTTTATAATATCTTCATCATGTTCAACAACAATAACTGTATTTCCGATATCTCGTAATTGTTTCAAAACTTTAATTAATAAATGCGTATCTTTAGGATGAAGACCGATACTCGGTTCATCTAAAATATATAAAGAGCCTACTAAGCTGCTGCCTAATGAACTTGCTAAATTAATTCGTTGAGATTCACCTCCCGAAAGCGAAGACGACAGTCGGTTAAGAGTTAAATATGACAAACCCACATCGGCTAAATATTGTAATCTGTTTTTAATTTCTTTAAGTAATCTGCCTCCGGCTTTTATTTGATAATCAGTAAGTTCAATAGCCTCAAAAAAATGTTTTAAGTCTGAAATCGGAATATTAACTAATTCCGTAAGCGAACGACCCGCAATTTTAACATAAGAAGCTTCTTTTTTTAAACGCGTCCCCTTGCAAGCATAGCAAACCGTTTTTCCTCTGTATCGAGATAACATAACTCGATATTGAATTTTTCTGTTTTTCTTTTCAATCATTTGAAAAAAGGAATGTAGTCCTTTAAATTTATCAAACCCATCCCACAATATATTTTTTTCTTCAATCGATAACAAGTAATACGGTCTGTGAATCGGAAAATCATGAATTGACATCAGTTCGATAAACTCATCTTTATATTTGCTCATTTTTTCACCTCGCCAGCATGCAACGGCTTCTTGATAAACAGAAAGTGTTTTGTCGGGAATAACCAAATCTTCGTCAATACCCATAGTTTTACCGTAACCTTCACATACCGGGCATGCTCCCAAAGGATTATTAAAGCTAAATGTATGCACTGAGGGTGTTTCGAATATCATACCATCGGCTTCAAACCTGTCAGAAAACAAATGAGTAATAACTTCTTCTTTGTCAAATATTTTAATTAAACACTCGCCTTTCCCTTCAAAAAATGCAGTTTGTACGGAATCTCCTATTCGACCTACGGTATCATCATCTGCGGAAACAGAAATTCTGTCAATTACAATAAACGCAGTATTTGGTTTTTGAATATCATCCGTTTTTAACAGGTCTTCAATCTTAAATATTTTATCGTCAAATTCAACTCTGATAAATCCCTGTTTCAGCAAAACCTGTAATTGTTCTTTACACGTACGAGAGCTTATTACAAACAAAGGTGCAAGTATTATTGCTTTGGTTCCGGTATCGAAGGAAATAAGATAATTGCTTACATCTGTAACCGAATCTCTTTGAACTATCTTACCTGATACAGGTGAAAATGTTTCACCTATTCCGGCATACAATAATTTTAAATAATCATAAATTTCTGTTGAAGTTCCTACTGTTGAACGCGGGTTTCTGGTATTAACTTTTTGTTCAACCGCAATTGCAGGCGGAATCCCGATAATATAATCAACCTCGGGTTTATCAATTCTGCCTAAAAACTGTCTGGCATATGAAGATAGACTTTCTACATACCTTCTTTGTCCTTCGGCATATAATGTATCAAATGCTAAAGATGACTTACCTGATCCGGATAAACCGGTTATAACAACCAATTTATTCCGTTCAATAGTCAAATTCAAATTTTTAAGATTATTTACACGAGCGCCTTTAACAACAATGTGTTCAGAATATAAATTTGAATCGGAAGTTTCGGATTTTAAGTTTTCAGGTTTCTTATTAGGCACGAAAATTGTTTTAAAATATTTTAATTTGCAAAATTAATTAAACCGATTTATCAAAAAATATTTTTTTTTTAAGATTTTTATTTCATATTTGCAATAAGCTTTACAAATTAAACCTAAATTTTAACTAAAATTATTGCCTATAGAAAACATCTACTCTTATTAACTAAACTAATAAATAGGAGAAATATGAAAACAAAGCTTAAAGACAATGAACTTGTCGGGAAGTTTATTGACGGTGATAAATCTGCATTCGAAAAACTTATAAATCGTCACAAAGAAAGAGTTTACAGCTATATTCTTTTTATTGTTAAAAATGAAGAATTAGCAGAAGATATTTTTCAGGACACCTTTATTAAAGTCATCAAATCATTAAAAAAAGGAAAATATAATGAACAAGGTGTTTTTGTTTCATGGGTTATCAGAATAGCTCATAACCTGACTATTGACTATTTCAGAAAGGATTCACGAATGCCTGTTTACAATAAAAAAGACAAATCAGATTTTGATATTTTTAATTCTAAACAATTTTCTGAAGATACAATTGAAGATGAAATTATTAAAGAACAAATTGCACAAGAAGTAAGAAATTTAATAGAAAAACTTCCTGATGAACAAAAAGAAGTTATCTTACTCAGGCATTACGGAAATTTGAGTTTTAAAGAAATAGCAGAACAAACGAATGTCAGCATTAACACTGCATTAGGAAGAATGCGGTATGCTTTAATTAATTTGAGAAAATTAATAGAAGACAGCAAATTAGATTTATCAATTATTTGATTTTTAATACAATATTATTTCATATGAAGCAACAAATTACGAGTTGCTTCATTTTTTTTTTCAGTTAAAATATATTTACTTTGAACTTGAAATTCAAATATATTAAAAAAATGAAAAAACTTTCACTGATACAATACACTGCTATTTTGTTGATAGTACTTTCAAGTTTAATGAATTTAGTTTATTATTCTGATACCGGAAATTTTGATTCTCCTATAATAGAATTTGAATTTATAAAAACAGAAAGCGATGCGAAACAATTGTTTTTAGAGAATAATTCATTTAAAAAAGACGTTATTAAAGGTGTACATAATCAAAATTTAATTGATTATGCATATATGATTACATATTCAGCATTTTTAATATTAGTTTTCATTAAACTGTCAAAACATAAAAATAAAATTATATACACACTCGGAATAATATTCTCTGTACTCGCATTAATTTTTGATGTTATTGAAAATATACAATTATTTAAAATTTCAGAATTATTAGTTGCAAGAGTCGAATTTTCACCTCAAATTAATATTTTAATTATTGTTACACGAATTAAATGGTTAAGTATAGCATTTGCTCTTTTTATTTTGGCATTTCATTATTATAAATTTAATTTTATAGGGAAGTTATTTGCTTTATTTACAACTATACCGCTGCTGACAGCAATATTATCTGTATTTTATTACACTACTGATTTTATTAATTATTTCACAAAGTCAATAATTTTCGGATTTGTTGTATTAATTTTGTGGACATTTATATCCCATCTTTTTTCAGGTTCCGTTTCATACTATAATCAACAAAAGAATTTAAAATGAGGAAATTACTTTATATTTTAATCTTTTTAACGGCAAATTATAACACGTTTGCACAAAACGAGATTAAAATTTCAGAAAAAATTACTACCATTAATAATCAAAAGTTTTTTGTTCACACTATTGAATCGGGGCAAACACTTTATTCAATCAGCAAAGCATATAAAGTTTCTCAAACTGATGTAATCAACGCAAATAAACTAATAAGTCCGTCAATAAACGATGGACAAACACTTTATATTCCTATATATAATCAAAATAATAACTCTAACGGCTATAAAATACATACGGTCGGAAAAGGAGAAACCTTATTCAGTTTATCCAAAACTTATAACATTACAATTGACGATATTATTAAAATAAATCCTGATGCAAAATACGGAATTAAAATTGACCAAAACCTTAAAATACCCGTACAAGAAAACGAAACAATTACAAATCAATCTAAATTCACAAGCTATGAAGTCAAGCATGGAGATACTCTATTTTCAATCTCACAAAAATTCGGAATCTCTATTGATGAAATAATTAAATTAAATCCTCAATTAAAGGACGGTTTAAAAATCGGACAAATAATTAATTTACCAAAATCAAACAGTGAAAAAATTAATGACTCTATACCGGAAAAAGAAATAAAAGACAATTTATATTTTGAACAAGACGGAGTAATACCGTGTAATAAGTTTAATTACGATAAAACCAAAGCTTTTAATATTGTTTTACTTTTACCACTTCATACAGAATTCAATTTAAACACAATTAACAGATATAAAGAAGAAAAAGATCCGATGTTTTATAAAAACACACAACGATTTTATGAATTTTACGAAGGCATACTTTTGGCTCTTCAAAAATTAAAAACACAAGGGTTTTCAGCTAATTTAAAGGTATTTGATACTGAAAATGATTCCAAGACGGTTAAAGAAATAATGGAAAATTTAGATTATCCGAATATAGATTTGATTATCGGACCGGTTTATTCAGATAATGTAAAAATTGCTTCACATTATGCAAAACTGAATAAAGTAAACTTAATATCTCCCTTATCTCAAAACATTGAACTTATTGAAAATAACCCGTTTGTATTTCAAGTTATTCCTTCAAATGAAATTCGTATTAAAAATGCGTCTCAAATTATAAATCATTCAAAATATTCCGAAATAATTTTTATACACAATAATTCAGAAACTGAAATAAGCACTATAAACTTTTTTAAAAATGAACTTTTAAAAATTGACAGCAGCGTTTTAAATAAAAATGACAGAAAAATTAAAATAATCAATTTTGAAAAATCATCTGCTCAAAAAATTAAAGAAAGCCTATCTTCGGACACAACTAATTTAATTATTATTCCTTCGGAGGAAGAAGTTTTTGTTACAAAATTAACTTCAATACTCTATTCATTATCATCCGGATATAAAATTGAAATTATTGGCACACCTAAATGGGAATTTTTTCAAAGTATTAATATTGATTATTTAAAAAAAATGTCGTTTAAATATATTTCACCTATTTTTAATGACTATTCAAACCCAAAAACTATTGACTTTTTATCTGAATATAAAATAACGTATGAAACCGAACCCTCTACATTTTCTTTTGAAGGATATGATATTATGATATATTTCGGAAATCTTTTAAAATCATACGGCAGACACTTTCAATTTTGTTTTTTAAAAAATTCAAATTTGTATAACAAAAATGAAACTATTTTTGACATGAATTTTAAGCGTATTAATTCAGAGGGAGGATTTGAAAATAACGTAACGTCCATTCTTGAATATAATGAAAAATTTATATTGAAGAAAACTGAATTTTAAAAATCTTATTCATTAGAAGATAAAACAGGTAATTTCAAAAAAAATATTATTTTTGATTACCGATAAAATAAATTACAACCGGTGAAAACACGATTCAAATTAAAAATAATTTCAAAATTAATACTGGGCTTCGGAATTATAATAATCTCATTCCTGACGGCATACGTATATATTTACGAAATGCTTTCGGAAAATAAAACGCTTTCAAAAAAAGTTAATGAGGATATCGTTCCTTCAATGACAACACTTAACAAACTTTCATCCACAATATTTGAATCGAAACATTTATTAAAAAACTGGGTAATTTTTGAGAAAAAAATTAATACGCCAAAAAAATTAAGATTGATTAAAATTAACCAGACCATATATATTGATACAAAATACGAATTAAAGAATCTATCCTTACAATGGAGTGAAGAAGACAAGCTGAAGATGTCTCAAATTTTCAATATGTCTGACAGTTGGTTTTCCCAACAAAAAGAAATTATGAACCAATTAAATTCGGAAGAGCAATATGATGATACGGAGTTTAATACGAAGTATATGCCGTTTGTAAACGAAGGAGAACCATTAATGGATTTAGGAGATGATTTAAAAAACCAAATTGACCAACTCTATTTGATAAAAAATAATGCATTAGTTGCATATAACTTTGAGCTTGATAAATCATTTCAGTTATTTACAAACAGAATTATTATTTCGGGTTTCATTTTGTTGGTTATGGTTGTTTTAATTGCTTTTTTATTGGTAAATTCTTTATTAACTCCTTTAAATTCAATCAGGCGATTAATTACTCAAATGTCAAAAGGTGAACTTCCGAAAGAAAAGAAATATTCTTCAACTGATGAAATCGGACAAATGGGTAATGCCTTAAACGACCTAATATCAGGCTTAAAACGAAAAGCTGAATTTGCTCGAGAAATTGAAACCGGTAATTTTCACGGAACATTTAAATCCGAAAGCAATACTGACCTTCTCGGCAATTCATTATTAGCAATGAGAAACAGTTTGGCTGATGCCGCAAAACATGAAACAATCCGAAGAAAAGAAAATGAAGAGAGGCATTGGATTACACAAGGAATAACAGAATTCAACAATATTATCAGAGAACAAAGCGGTTCACAAGAAGAGTTTGCTTTAACGGCGGTTAATAAATTAACCCGCTATACGAATTCACAAGTCGGAGGAATATATATCGTAAATGATTCCGACCCTGAAAATATATATTTAGGCTTAATTGCATTTTATGCATACGACAGATATAAGTATGTAAATAAAAAAATATTACCGGGTGAAAACTTAGTAGGTCAATGTTATCTTGAAAAAGATACAATATACCTTACCGATATCCCCAAGGGATACATAAAAATTATTTCAGGTTTGGGACAAGAAGAAGCAAAAAGTGTATTAATTGTTCCGCTGATTATTAATGAAAAAATATATGGTGTGGCTGAATTAGCTTCTGTTGAAATTTTTGAACCCTATCAAATTGAATTTGTTGAAAAGGTCAGCGAAATTTTGGCTGCAACATTTTCAACCATTCAAATTAATATCCAAACTGCAAATCTGCTCCAAGAATCTCAGGAAAAGTCAGAAATATTAGAATTACAGGAAAAAGAAAGTTTACAAATCATTGATAATTTGATTATTGAAATAGATAATCTTAAAATGCAAAACCTTGAACTTAAAGATAATTTAAAAGAATTAAATCAAATAGATAAAAAGGCAGAATAATTTTTTCTTTTACTCCCCTATTATTTTAACTAAAACTCTTTTTTTTCTCATACCGTCAAATTCACCGTAAAATATTTGCTCCCACGGTCCGAAATCTAATTTACCGTTTGTAATTGCAATTACAAC
>DYOF01000181.1 GCA_020720665.1 Acetofilamentum sp.
TTGAAAACTTCTTAAATCAGTTTTTTGTCGTTCAATTCAAATATCATAAATTCTTGGATTTTACACACATTTTTTTTAACAGTATTTGTATAGTTTCACAAGGTTGTTGTTAAACTATACACTTAAAGTTTTTCCTCATTCGTAGAGAAATATTTACTAAGGCAAGCATCACGGGAACTTCTACCAAGGGACCGACAACGGCAGCAAGTGCTTCGCCCGAATGCATTCCGAAAATAGAAACTGCAACAGCTATTGCCAGTTCAAAATTATTACTTGCTGCGGTAAAAGATAATGTTGCTGATTGTGCGTAAGTTGCACCAATTTTTTTACTCATATAAAATGAAACTGCAAACATTACAACAAAATATATCAATAAAGGTATTGCAATTAGAACTACATCGAGCGGAATTTTTACAATGTATTCTCCTTTTAACGAAAACATTACAATTATTGTAAACAATAATGCAATTAAAGTAATCGGGCTTATTTTCGGGATAAATTTTGTGTGATACCAAATTTTGTCTTTTAATCTGATTAGTATGAAACGGGTTAAAAATCCGACAATAAAAGGAATTCCCAAATAAATAAATACACTTTCGGCAATTTGCCCTATTGTGATATTTTCTACAACAGAATTTGGAGGAATGCCAAACCAAGCAGGCAATACAGCAATAAAAAAATAAGCATAAACCGAAAAAAACAATACTTGAAAAATTGAATTAAAAGCAACTAATCCTGCTGCATATTGTGTATCGCCTTTTGCTAAATCGTTCCAAACGATGACCATGGCAATACAACGAGCCAAACCAATCATCACAATTCCGTAGAAATACGGCAAATTGGCATTATTTTCACCCGGAAACAATTTGAAAAACAAAACTGCAAGTAAAAACATTAAAACGGGTCCGATAAGCCAATTTTGAACTAACGAAAGACCCAATACTTTGAAGTTTTTAAAAACATCTCCAAGTTCTTCGTATTTTACTTTTGCAAGCGGCGGATACATCATAAGTATTAAACCAATTGCAATCGGGATATTTGTTGTACTTTCCGGTGTAGGTTTTAAATTGTCCCAAAATTTTGCAATTTCGGGAAACAGCCAACCCGAAAAAATTCCGATAAACATGGCAAGAAAAATCCATAATGTTAAATATCTGTCTAAAAATCCAAGTCGTTTATTTGCCGGCATAATTTCAAATTTTCAGATTGTTATAAAACTTTTGAAATTCTGTGTTTATTTCGTCCCTTACTCTGCGAAACTCACACATTATAAATTCGTCTGTTCCTTTTGCTTCCGATGGGTCTTCAAAACCGATATGTAAACGGTTTTTAACTTTTCCTAAAAATACAGGACAAGTTTCTTTTGCTCCGTCGCAAACGGTAACTACGTAATCAAATTCCTTATAAAGAAATTCGTTTACCGATTTTGGCTCGTTTTTACTTAAATCTATCCCCAATTCGCTCATTACCTGAATGGCTTTGAGGTGAACTTTACCGCTCGGGTTTGTTCCGGCAGAGAAAACTTCCAATTTATCGTCAAAAGATTTTAAAAACCCTTCCGCCATTTGGCTGCGGCAACTGTTACCTGTGCATAAGATTAATATTTTCATATAAGGAGTTTGAATTTTTAATTATTTTTTGCATAAAAATTTGCAGGTTTTTACTTCAACTGCTTTGTTGATTTTTTTAAGTTGAAGCAGAATTACAAATTACAGCATACATTTGTTTTAATTAATTTGTTGACTAATTTATTCATGTTGTTATTAAATTCTTCAATTTTTAAAGTATTGATACAATAATATCTTTTTGTGCCGCTTATGGTTCCTTGTATCAGTCCTGCCGCTTTTAATTCAGCTAAATGCTGATTAACGGTTGTTCTGCTCAGGGGTAAAAACTCCGAAATATCCCCGGTTATGCAAGAATCTGAACTTGCAATATATTCAATAATTGCCAAACGGGCAGGATGTGCAAGAGCCTTAAAAAATTCGGAAAATTTTTGTTGTTCTTCTGTAAATAATTCTTTTTTTGATGCAGCCATATATGTATTTATTCCGACGTAAAAATACGACAATATAAAATTAATAAACGTATTTTAACGTTACTTAATAGTTAATTTTTACCGGAATTTCTTTTTTTTGATTGCCCGATAGTAAAGGTTTTATATTAGAAAAAATTACGAATAAAATATTTAAACATGAATAGTTTTAGCAGATGAATCGTTAATGAACAGTTGGATATTAATTTAAGCCGGCTTACAGTTTGAAGGTCTTTGTTTTAATAATATACTTAACAAATTCGGCAAATCTTTCTTACAGTATTTTCATTGAGTAAAATCCTGATTAATAGACCTATACCGCGAAGATTTTATTCTATTTAAAAGCTTTATAGAAATTAAAACCTAAAAAGAGAAGACTATACCGCTTTCCTAATTCAATTCCATGCACACGACTTTATTCATAAATATTGTGGAATTAAAATTTTATAATTTGAAAATCAAAAGTTTATGTCGATTTTTTTCTAATATTTTTTAGCCAAATTTGATTTTAATTAAAAAAACCTATAAAATCCGGTAACTTTATGAACTTTAAACACTTAATCATAAAACTCCTGAATTTTTTGAATTAAAATTTGATTTTCGGTATGATTATCTGTTCATTTATAATAATTTTACAACATTATACATTCAACTTTTATATTTTATGAAACGCCCGAGTAAAACGATTTTTTACACACAAGAGCATGACTACCGGAAGATATTATTTACTTGCAGATTTATAAAGGTGTTCCTATCTGCGGGGAAAAACAAGCATAATAA
>DYOF01000182.1 GCA_020720665.1 Acetofilamentum sp.
GCCTTGCCTCAAAAATAAAAAAATATTTTCCGAAATATTATCTATTTTTGTTTTTCCAAAAAAATGCAAAAAATTTGATGATAATGACACTTTCAATAATTATTCCTGTGTATAATGAAGAAAAAACAATCCATGCAATTTTAGACAGGGTGCGTTATGTAAAATTGATAAACGGAGTTCAAAAGGAAATAATAATTGTTAATGATTGTTCAACTGATAATTCAGAAGAATGCATCAAAAAGTACATTAAGGAGCATCAGGAAGAAGACATTAAATATTTCCTGCAAGAAAAGAATATGGGAAAAGGTGCCGCATTACACAAAGGCATTGCAGAAGCATCGGGCGAGTATTTAATTATCCAAGATGCTGATTTGGAATATGATCCGGATGAATATAATGACCTGCTCAAACCGGTTTTAAAAGGATTTGCCGATGTGGTTTACGGCTCAAGATTCATGGGAAATAATCCGCACAGAATTCTTTTTTTCTGGCATTCAATAGGAAATAAATTTCTGACAAATATTTCAAACATGTTTACCAATTTAAACTTAACAGATATGGAAACATGCTACAAACTGTTCAACACAAAAATGATTCAATCAATCAGATTAAAAGAAAAAAGATTTGGTTTTGAGCCCGAAATAACGACAAAAATTGCAAGAATACCAAAGATACGAATTTATGAAGTTGGCATTTCCTATTACGGAAGGACCTATGATGAAGGAAAAAAAATAGGAATTAAAGATGGTTTTCGTGCAATATATTGCATATTAAAATATAATATTTTTGACAGAACATATCTTAAAAAATGAAACTCCCTATCTTAAAGCAAAATTCGATATTTATTTTATTTTTCATAATTGTTGCGCTATTAGGCATTCAGAAACACAATAAAGCAGGAATTTTTAATTATCACAGTCAATTATGGGCAGACAGAGCCGGTTACTATGTATATTTGCCGGCGACATTCATTTACGGGTTTCATACTGATGAATTTCCGGATGATATTGACCATAAAACAGGAGACGGATTTACACTTAACGAAGCTAATCATAAAGTATTTACGAAATATACTTCCGGAGTAGCTCTTATGTTCCTCCCGTTTTTCTTATTAGCCCATCTTATTGCAAGTATTTTTGGCTTAGAGCCAAACGGCTTTTCGCAAATTTATCACGACTTTACAAATATCGGTGCTGCATTCTATCTTACAATAGGATTTGTATTTTTAAAAAAATTCTTAGATAATTATGTGAAAACTTGGATATCATTTTTCACGGTATTTATTTTATTTTTTTCTACAAACCTTTTTTATTACTCCGTTTCCGACCCTTTTATGTCTCATGTTTATTCTTTCTCATTATTTGCTGTATTACTTTATTTGTTTAAAAAAATTATCAAGGAGAAAAAAGCATCAATTTTTGAAAGAATAGCTTTAGCTGTTGTAACGGCACTCATAATATTAATCAGACCATTAAATATTTTATTCATCGGGTTTGTTTTTTTAATTGAGCTTAAAAGTTTTAACGAATTTATCACAAGACTACGTTTCTTTTTACAAGCAAAAATTTTTATTTTCTTTGTTATTGCTTTTACAATTATTTTCACACCCCAATTTCTGTATTGGCATTTCTTAAGCGGGAATTTTATATACTATTCATACGAAAATGAAGGTTTTATAAATAGGCTCTCGCCAAAGATACTTGAAGTGCTGTTTTCAACAAACAATGGTTTATTTACATATACACCGATATACTTAATTGTTATAATTTCTGCATTTGCAGCTGTTTTTAGGAAAAATTTATTTGGTAGCTTAGTACTGATATTATTTTTAATATTGACTTATTTTTGTGCTTCATGGCATGCTTGGCATTTTGGTTGTAGCTTTGGGCAAAGATCCTATGTAGAATATTCAGCATTTTTTATAATTCCGCTTGCAATTTTACTTGAACATTTATTTAATATAAGAAAAAAAATACTGAGCTATCTTATTGTTGTTTTCTTTTTATCAGCATCCTATATAAATATCAGGCTTGTATATGGCTATGACACTTGTTTTTACGGTAGTACTTGGGATTGGAAAGAGTTTAAAAATTATTTTGACAGAACTAAAATGTTTGGTTTTACATCAAATTCATATACTTTTTTTACAAGCTTTGATGAAGATTATGAAGTAAAGTATTATTCTTCAAATAATTCCGTTCAGGATACAGTTATTGCATATTCATTGCCAAATATCAGTAAGATTGATTCAGAACATAAACATAGCGCAGGTTTTTCCGGAAAATTAAGAACAATAGGGCATAGGCAAATAAATAGAGTTGATATTGAATTTTATACATTATCAAACAATCTTGACAGTATAAATCTTGTTTGTTCAGTTGATTCAGCAGATATTATTCAAATTTATAATGCTGTTTCATTAAAAACACTCACCGACGAATCAAAAGAATGGAAAAAAATTTCATACAGTTTTGAACTACAGAAAGAAATTAACAGAGATTTCTTTTTAAAAATATATATTTGGAATCAAAGTATTAGAAATGAAGCCCTTATTGATAATTTTAAAATAAAATTTGATTATTCAACATCTGAAAGATAAAGATATATAATTTAAAAATCTAAATTGAATATTTAAACATCAAAACATCAACATTTTGTACAAAGTTTAAAGATGAATATAAAATCTTTGTGTTCTTTGTGAATTTCTTGGTGTCTTTGTGGTTTTTAAACGTTCATTTTAGATTTTCAGGTATAATATTAAACCTATTTATTCATCTGTCTAAAAATTTGTAATTAATTAATAATCTGCAAA
>DYOF01000042.1 GCA_020720665.1 Acetofilamentum sp.
ATAGTGTTCTTTGTGATAATCTTTGTAAACTTTGTGGTTATAGTTTCGTTCTCCATGCATTCATCAACTCTTCAACCTTTTTATTAATAATTACTTCATTATTTTCTTCAACAATCAACTTCTTTCTATCTGAAACTTTTCCCAAATAAAAAGCCTTACCGTTAAAAAGCATTTCAAAAGCATCTATATGTTCAGGTTTTACACTAACAATAAACCTGGAATGACTTTCAGAAAATAATTTTACATTTAAACTGAGATTTTTTATCGAATTCAAAGTAATTTCTGCTCCGAAATCAGTTCCTATAACACATTCAGCCAAGGCGATAATCATGCCTCCGTCTGAAATATCGTGTGCTGAAATAAGTATTTCTTTTTCATGTGCCGACATCATTTTCAAATAGGTATCCTTTGCCTCTTCTTTTCTTACTTTAGGAACATTTGCTCCGAGTTTATCAAATAATTTATAAAATTCAGAGGCGCCTAATTCATTATAAGTAATTCCTATTTGATAAATTAAGTCACCGACTGCTTTAAAATCTGATGTAAGTGTTTTTCTAACATCTTTTATTTTTGAAGCCATTGAATATAATATCGTCGGCGGAACAGAAATCTTCACACCTTCAGCTTTAAAATCATTTTTCATACTGTCCTTACCGGAAGTCATCGGAATGTCATAAAAAGTTGACATATCATAAAGTGCTTCACTCATTTGTACAAGTTTAGCTAAGTTTTCTTTCCCGTCAGGATTGTTTTCAGGATGATAAAAGCTGTCAGGAACACAAAAATTATCATTAACGGTCCAAAAAACATCATCATTTTTTTTCATATTCGGCAATGTTCCTCCGACGGCAATTATCTGTCTGACAGCTTCATCAAAAGCACCTGCAGACATTTCATAGGCATCAATATCACCAAATTTGGGCATAATTCCGTTTGAAACGGCAATTCCTTCAAAACCGGTATGGTCAAAACGCATAACGGCAGCATCTTGCGGACTTGTACCGTACTCGCCCATTAAGGGTTTAATAATGCTTTTACCTTTAACTTCATGGTCGTATTTTCTGATAATATGTTCACGAGAACTGATGTTAATACTTGATAAAAGTTTGACAAAAATATTATTGTAATCAGTAACAGTAATATTTTCAGGCTCTTTTAATTTTACGGGAATATATTCTGCAAACATTTTCTTTTGCGGAACTCCGTTGTGAAGGAAATCTAAATTAATATAGTGAATAATTTTATTCTTGAATCGAATGTCTAAAAAACCGGAATTTGTAAAATAACCGATATCGGTAAGTTCAACTTCCATGTTTTCAGCTAATTGAAAAATAATATCTAAATTTTTAGGTTCAATAACTATAGTCATTCGTTCTTGTGACTCAGATACAAAAATTTCCCAAGGTTTTAAACCTGAATATTTTAAAGGTACGTTTTCTAAATTTACAACAGCACCGCCGGTAATTTCCGCTAACTCACCTATTGAAGAGGATAAGCCTCCTGCTCCGTTATCGGTACTGCTTTTAATAAGTCCTTTTCTTGCAGCAATAATCATAAAATCTGAAAGTTTCTTTTGTGTAATCGGGCTTCCGATTTGGACAGCAGATTGCGGTGAGTTTTCATTTATTTCAACCGACGAAAAGGTTGCTCCGTGGATACCGTCTTTTCCTACACGTCCGCCTGCCATTATGATTCTGTCATTGATATCAATCGGTTTTTCCCAAGAATTTCTTCCGAGATAATTATCGGGCATTATTCCTCCGGTACCGCAAAAAACAAGCGGTTTTCCGGCAAATCGGTCATCAAAAATAACAGAGCCGTTTACAGTGGGTATTCCCGATTTGTTTCCTCCGTCTTCGATACCGTCAATAACGCCTTCCATAATTCGGCGCGGATGTAATTGACCTTTTAACAGTTTTTTTTGATAATCGGGGGTTCCGAAACAAAGTACATTCGTATTAAATAATAGTTCGGCTCCGCCAATTCCTGTTCCCATTATATCACGGTTTACACCGAGAATACCGGTAATTGCACCTCCGTATGGGTCAAGAGCAGAAGGAGAATTGTGGGTTTCAACTTTCCACACAAAAAGTTTATCGTTTGTGGCTCTGACTGTACCTGCATTATCGGTAAAAACTTTTATAAGCCAATGATTATCATTATCTTCAAGATGTTTTTTTATTATATCCGTTGATGCTTTAATATAGGTTTTGAACAAAGAATTTATTATTTTTTTCTCTCCGGTTTCTTTATTTTCATAATATATTTCGGCGTTAAATTCTTTATGTTTGCAGTGTTCCGACCAAGTTTGTGCAAAAACTTCCAATTCAATATCAGTAGGTTTTTCAGATAATCCTCTTTTTTTTCTTTCTTCAATAACATTTACATCCTCAAAATAAGCTCTTATGGCTTTCATTTCTTCTAAACTTAATGCTAACACATTATTTTCAGAAAGTTTGATAAGTTCTTCATCAGAACTGTTTAAATTAATATACTCAATTGTTTCATCAACTTGCATTTCAACTTTTGGTATATTCGGAATGAATTTGAATTTTCCGTTTTCCTTAACAGAAACTTGAATATTATTAACTAAAGGATTTCCGAGAAACGATTTTGCAATAATTTCCAATTCATTTATTGAGATTTTTTTTTCTAAATAGTAAATTTGTTGTGTAAATATATGCTGAACATTTATATCAATTTTTTCGTTTAAAAAATCTGCCAAAGCCATTTGAGCCGAAATACCTGCATCATCTGTTACGCCGGGTAGTTGAGAAATTGCGATAAGACTTTGATAGTCAGAAGAATCATAAATTTGATTAAGGGAAATTTTTTCTGTAATTTTATTCAAAAGACAATTTTCGGCAAAACGTTTAAAATATTTGTCAGATATTTTATAATCAACCATATACAAAACAGTTGTTTTAATTTTACCTGTATCAATTTTTAATTGGTTTTTGCATTTATCTGTTATACTAATACCTTTTGTATCTTTAAATTCCGGTTTCAGATAAGTTTGTATGCTGTTCATTAATTGATATTTTTATTTTAAATAAAAAAGTTTGCCGTAGGGGCAAACTTTCTAATAATTTTTTTCTAATTTGAATGTCGGCATTTCGACTCGTATATAATTATCGCTGTCTATAATTTTGCCGGCTATTTGGCATTCATAATTCATCTTTTTGGCTTTCTCTAAAATTTTATCTGCTTGATGCGAATCAGCTGTTATGAGCATTCCGTTACCCATATTCCACCATAAGTATGCATCGTCATCAGAGACATTACCCAATTCTTGAATTTTAATCATTTCGGGTAAAGGCATGAACAAATTATTTAAAATTGCCCCAAGGTTATTTAATTTAAGAACTCTTCTAAAATTATCGAATATTCCGCCGCCGGTTATGTGAGCAATACCGGTTAAAATGATATTTGAGGCAATCAGTTCATTAATCAGAGGTGAATAAATTAAAGACGGTGTTAACAATTTTTCACCCCAAGTTGTGTGTTTCTCAAATTTTTCATTATGCCATTCATTACCAAAAGCTTCTGTAAGAATTCGTCTTGCGGAAGAAAAACCGTTACTTCTGAAACCTCTGCTTTTTAATGAAAAAATTAGTTGACCTGATTTTATTAAACTGCCGTCAATTCCTTCTTTAAGATTTTCGGGTAAACTACCGATTGCGGTTGAACTCCAATTGAAGTGCATTTTTTTACCGTAACCGCCGATTCGATTTCCGAGTTCGGCAATTTCGCCGCCGGTTATTGTTATACCTGCGAAGTTACAGGCATCTTTTAAACCTTTCATTAATGAATCAATAATTTGTGCATCTAAAAAATCGACATCTATTACATTTGAAAGATTAGTCGGTTCAAAACCCATTGCTGCAAGGTCATCGGCAACCATTGCAACTAAATCAAAACCGAGCGTGTTATATATTCCGGTGCGTTCGGCAATTTCAGCTTTAGTACCGATACCGTCAGAACCGATACCGATACGTTCATTTCCGAATATTAATAAATTTGAAAATCCGCCGTTTGATTTAGAGGCGACAGCTCCTCTCTTTCCGTTGCGGTTAGGGAAAGTGTCAATTGCATAATCATAAGCAATTTTCGACGACTTGTTTCCGAGCTCAATATCAAGCCCGCTCTTTTTTTGCATAAGTTATTATAAAACTATGAATAAAGAAAGTGTAAAAATAGAACATATCTTTTATAAAATACATATTATTCGATACTCAAATATTAACTTTTTATTAACAATATAATTTACTGTATATCTTATACTTAAAAATTAAGATAAAGAATAAATTTTCAAATAAAGTTTTCCTCAGCCTCCCATTCATTATAAAACCGGCTTAAGAACAGTTCCATAAATTGATGTCTGCCATCTGCCAATCGTTTTCCTGTTTTTGTATTCATATTATCTTTCAGAAGTAAGAGTTTTTCATAAAAATGATTGATGGTCGGTGCTGTGCTGTTTTTATACTCTTCTTTGCTAATTTGCAGATTCGGTTTAATTTCGGGATTATATATTTCTCTGTTTTTGTAACCGCCGTATGCAAAAGTTCTTGCAATTCCGATTGCTCCGATGGCATCTAAGCGGTCAGCATCTTGAACAACAGCAAGTTCCGGTGATGAATAATCACTTTTTTTATAACCGCCGAGGAATGATATGTTTTCGATGATTTTTACAACACTTACGATGATATGATTTTCGAGATTTAATGATGTCAGAAATTCTTTTGCGATTTTCGGACCTAATGTTTCATCGCCTTTATGAAATTTATGGTCGGCGATATCGTGAAGTAATGCTGCAAGTTCGCAAATTAAAGAATTAGCATTTTCAGTTTTCAAAATGAGTTGTGTATTTTTCCAAACTCTGTATATATGCCACCAATCGTGTGCACCTTCGGCTTCATGTAAAGTATTTTTTACAAAAATTATTGTTTTTGGGATGATTTCTTGATTCATGCCTCAAATTTAAAAAATAACTGAACAAAAGAAAAACCGACAAAATTGTCGGTTTAAATGTTTATAAAATAAAAAGTAAGAATTATGGTTTTTGAGCGCCGGCTTCATTGCTCATACCAAATAGTTTTAATGTTTCTTTCCACGGATATTTACTCATAAACATAGACACTTGTGAAGTCATTGTTCCCTGTTGATTCATTCCTAAAGCTCTTGCCCATTGATTTTCGGATGAATTTGGGTCGTAATTGGTTGTTTCACTGTAACGTGCTGCGAAAAATCCTTTTAAATAGGCTTGATTAACCGCTAAGGGCGGTGCTGTGCTTTTATTATTGCTGACGGAAGCAAATTCAAGGTCGCCGAAATCAGAAACATTCAATTTTAATTCAACATTACTTGCGGGAAAATACTCTAAATCACCGCCTTTGTTACCGAAAAAGATATTATTGTCAATTTTCACATATTCATCTTTGCAAAATCTGGAATTATCAATTCCGCCCATAATGTTTGCACCGATGATATTATTGTGGATATTATATTTCAATTTTGTCATAATTCTGACCCCGTAACCCATATCTCCGAAATCTTTTAATCGGCTCCACGTAAAAAGAACAGTATTATAGGCAATTTCAACATCACCGCAAGAAACCATGTCAGCCTTTTCTTTACTTCCTGCACAGGTACCGAATATTTCAATGGCTGCCATACGATTTGATACAAATACATTATTCAAGACTTTAAATGTTCCGGTTTTGTGTGCTGCTTGGATACCGAAACTTGCTCCGTTTACAAACACACAATTTTGAATGGTAACATCTCCTCCGAGTACACCTGAACGCATTGAAATACAAGGCTCTCCTACCGTACTGTTTTTTCCTGTTAAAGGTTCTGTCGGCAATCGTAATCTTCCGCCTTCAAGTCCTTCAACAAAACCTTCTTTTAAATCGTATAAATTTCGTTCGCCCATATCCCAAATAATTCCGTCGATGATGGTTCCGGCTACTTCATTTGTAAACATAAGAAGGGCTTTTCGTCCTTTTCCTGCACTTGCATTATCGGGTTGAAATAATGTGGGATGGTTAATTATATCTTGCTTGGTAAAATTGTTATCCCAAGAGCCGAATAATTGAATCGGTTTTTCAGTTTCCAAATAGCCCATTCCGAATGTGCCGCTGTAAACGCCTTCGGCGATATATATTTTATCTCCGGTTAAAGCAATTTTCATGGCTTTATCGATATTTTTAACAGGGGCATTTTTACTCCCGTCATTGTTATTATTACCTGATTTTGAAACGTAAATAATTTTTTCAGTTTCAGAATTATCATTTTTTACCGTTTCAATTTTATTTTCCTCAATCGCGTTTGTTGTTGTTTCTGAATTTGATTTTGTTGAAAGTGAAGTTGATTTATTTTTTAAATTGTTCAGACTAAGTTGTGCATTCATTGTTGTTTGAAATGTAAACATAAAAAACACCGATAGTAATAGAATTAATTTGTTTGTTTTCATCATAAATAGATTTTAGTAGTGTTTGAAATAAAAAATTATAATAAATCTGCTTTTGAACTGTTAATGACTTCTGCATCTGACTGAATATCAGTTATAAAAATAACGACATCGGCATCCCAAGCTCCGTCAACAAAATTGACTATTTTATCGGCATTGCTTTGAATTTGAGTGTAACACCATATTTGAGGAACTGTGGCTTCCCATTCACTTTGTGTTTCAAATACAACGATATCGGCTTCTGAACGAATATCACTGATAAAGACTTTAATATCAGCTTCTGACTGAATGTTAGTTTTAAATAATTTTGGCATCTTTGTTTGAATTAGGTTTAAAATGTATAAATTTAATATATGACAAAGATAGATTATAATAACAATTGTGTCAATCGGTGATATTACAGAAATTTATATCAGGGAAATCACTTATTTTTCTATAAATCAATAAGATTATTCTTTAAAGCATGCTTAACCAATTCAATATTCGTATTCAGATTTAATTTGGAAAGAATATTATTTCTGTGTGTTTCAACTGTTCTGGGGCTGATATACATCAATGCACCTATTTCCTTATAGGACAAACCGTCCGAGATATACTTTATAACTTCTGTTTCTCTGTCGGTCAGTTCATTACGATTTAAGTGTAAATTTAATTTTACATTATTCACATAACTTTTGTAAACGATTTGAGATATTCCTGTTCCGAAATATTCATTGCCTTCAAAAACCGTTTTTATTGCTTTTAATAATTCTTCTTTTGATGTATCTTTCGAAAGAAACCCTTTAATACCGGCATTTATAGCCGATAATATAATTTTTTCGTCAGTTGTCATTGTAAGAATTAAAACACGAATTTGCGGATAGTTATCGGATAGTTTTTTACTTATTTCAATTCCGGAAATTCCGGGCATAGAGATATCAAGCAGAATAACATCAGGAATAATTTCTTTGATTTTTTGAAAAAGTTCTGTTCCGTTTTGAGCTTCACCTATGGGTTCAATCGTGTTATCGTTGATAAGCATAGAATAAATCCCGTCACGTACAATTTTATGGTCATCAACTATAAAAACTTTTATTTTATTCATAAACTCAAATATATTCTTTTTTTCCGGGAACGGTAAAAATAAATTCACTTCCTTCATTCAAATTGCTTTTTGCCCAAATCTTTCCGCTGCACTTTTCAATCAGTTCTTTACTTAAAATTAATCCGAGACCCGTTCCTTTTCCAATATTCGTACCTATTTCATTCGTATCGATTTCAATTTTGAAAAGTTTTTCCATATCGTTCTTACTGATTCCTATGCCTGAATCTTTAACCGTAATTTGAATCATATCATTAATTTCTTCTGAAAATATTCTGATTACTGATTTTTCATTTGAAAACTTTATTGCGTTTGAAATTAAATTTCTCAGAACGGTAGAAATCATTAATTTGTCAATAAATGATATTGTATTATTCGGAATTTCAGAATGTATATTGATTAATTTTTCGCTTGCATTGATTTTCAAAACATCTGTTATTTCATTTAATAAATGCTTTAAATCAATATTTTCAGGTCTATATTTCATACGTCCGTTATTGACGGAAGCCCATGCTAATAAATTTTGAAGTAACAGATAGGTTTTCTCGGAAGATTTATTCAGTTCCACTATAAATTCATATAATTGTTTTTTTTCAATTTCATCAAAAGACGTTTCTATTGTATTTGCCAAAGTGTGAATTGCAGACAACGGATTAAGTAAATCATGTGATATTATAGCAAAAAATTTTGTTTTCGTTGCATTTAAAATATTTAATTGTTTATTTTTCAGAGAAAGAATTTGGTTAATTTCTGCTTTTAATTTAATTCTTTTAATAAGAGTTACTGCTATAATGATAAGTAAAATTGAAATTAACGATAATGACATCCATAAAATTTTACTTCTGCTTAATTTTACATCTTTAATTTGCGATTCGCTTTTTAAATGTTCTATTTCCTTTTCCTTTTTTTCGGTTTCATATTTTGTTTGAAGTTCTGTAACTTGTTTGTGAACAGTTTCATTAAAAATTGAATCATTTATTTCATAAAAACGTTTAAAATTTTCGTAGGCATTTTTATAATTACCGGTTTCGGCATTAACAAGAGAAAGTAATTTATAAATTTCAGATATTAATTTGACATTCTTTATCGAATATGCAAATTTTAACGCTTTATAGAGATAGTGTTTAGATTTAATAAAATCATTCTTTAACAGATATAAACGACCTATATTAAATAAACCGGTTGTTTTTTCTTGCATATTACCCACTCTGTCAAACAATTCATCTGACGAAATAAGACTTTTTAAAGCATTGTCAAAATCATTATTTTCCTCATATATTTTTGCAATATTCCCTTTTGTCAGTGCAATTTCAAAATCTAATTTTAATTCTTTAAAAATATTTAATGCGTTATTAAAGTAAAAATAAGCTGAATCATTTTTATGTAAATTGTTAAATATTAAGCCGATACTATTATAGGTTTTTGCTAAATTTAATTGATCGTTTGTTTCAATAAAAATTTTTTCTGAAATTCTTATATACTTCATTGCATTCAGGTAATCTTTCCAATCTGCATAAACATAACTGATATTTCCGTTAATTGAAGCAACTGCTGACGGTTCATTTAATTTCTCAAAAATTCTTAAAGCTTCAAAATATGAATTGACTGACATTTGATAATTCCCCGTATGTTTGAATAAACTTCCTAAATCAAGATAAGATATGGCAACCCCTCTCATGTTTCCCGATTTTTTATCCACATCAATTGACTCATATAGTTTCTCCAAGGATTTATCAAAAAAACCTTTTTTAAAATATATTCTGCTGATTAAAGCTAAATTATCCGCTTGTCCTTTTTCAAATTTTGCTTTTACAGAAAACTTATATGCTTCATTGAAATAAACTAATGCGGAATCGTAATTATTTTTATAATACTGAATGTAAGCTTTATAATTATATGAAATTGCGAGTTCTTTAAAATTATTGTATTTTTCAGAAAACTGTTTTGCTTTATTTGCATAACAGATAACAGAATCGAACTCCGACATATCTAAATATGCTTCACAAAGTTCATTATAGATATATGCTTTTTCGGTATTATCTGTTTTATCTAATAAATTTTTCAGACTGTCAATTTTTAACTGGGCTTGAGTTCTGAATAAAATGAACAACGCAAAAATGAGTAAAATATATTTTGATGTATTTTTCATCTGTCTATTAAAATTATTTAAAAACAGACCAGTCAGACAGTTTATGATTTCTGCGTTCTAAAAATAAAAATTCTAAAAGTAAAAAAGTAAGAGCAATAAAAATGAAGTAAGGAAATAAATCGGCATATTCTTCTATTTCGGTTTTCCCTTCAGTTTTGCCTAAATTATCAATTTGTTTTTGAATTTGCTTTAAATCGTTAGAATAATTTCCGGTTTCAAAATATTTTCCGCCTCCGGCATTTGCAATTTGAGTTAAAATAACATCATTTAATTTAGTCAGAACTACATTTCCGTTTTTATCTTTTTTGTATTCACCGTTTTTAGCTTCAGGTATCGGAACCGCAAATTTTTTAGCAAGCCCTACTGTTGAAATTACAATTTCTTTTTCGTGAATTTTTTTAGCAGATTCAATTGCCGATTGTTCATGGTTTTCACCGTCAGTTAATATTAAGATAAACTTATCACTGTTTTCGGTTTCATCAAACATGTCTTCTGCTAATTCCATTGCTTTTGTGAGGTTTGTTCCTTGAACAGGAACAGTTTCGGTATTTATTGATGATAAAAATACATCAACCGAAGTAAGACTTGAAGTTACCGGAATTTGAACAAAGGCTTCACCGGCAAAGACGATTAATCCGATTCTGTCGCCCGAATTTTTCGTATATATATCAGATATTATTTGCTTTGCCCTTGAGAGTCTGTTCGGTTTAATATCTTGTGCCAGCATACTGTTCGAAACGTCGAGTGCAATCATTATTTCCCTGTTTTTTCCGGCATCGGTTTTAATTTTTGAACCGATTTGAGGGCGAGCTGCCGCAACGATTAAAAAGATTACGGCCGTCATTAAAATAATAAATTTGAAAATAATTCTGTATTTTGAAAAATCGGTATTTATTTTTCTTATTAAATCAGGACTCCCGAATGTTCTAATTTTCTTTTTTTTAATGTGTTGTGAAAACAGGAAAAAACCAATGAGTGCGGGAACCAATAATAAGAACCATAAATTTTCAGGTATTTTAAACTGAAATAAATTCATTTTTGAAGTTTTTTAAAATTTAAGGTATATTTCTGAATACAAACAAACGTAAGAGTATTTCTGATATAATTAATATTAAAACAATATATAAATAAGACAGATATTTTTCATCTTTATATTTCTCTGATTTTTCTTTAATCTTATCTTTTTCTAACTTATTAATTTCTTCATAAATCATTTTTAATGAATTGTTATCCGTTGCTCTAAAATATATACCGCCGGTTTTTTCAGAAATTGTTTTTAAAGTTTCTTCATCAATTTTCACTTCAACTTTTTGCAGTTGTTGTCCGAATATTGTTTGAACAGGCATATCTGCATATCCGTTTTTGCCGACACCTATTGTGTAAACTTTTATATTAAATTTAGCAGCTAAATCAGCAGCCGTCATCGGATCGATATTTCCTGCGTTATTTTCACCGTCTGTTAATAAAATAACAATTTTACTTTTAGATTTACTGTCTTTTAAATTATTAACCGCTGTAGCTAATCCGTAACCGATTGCTGTTCCGTCTTCAATTAGTCCTTGTTTAATATCTTTAAACATATTGATTAAAATAGTATGGTCAAGTGTAACGGGGCATTGAGTGAAACTCTCACCGCTAAAAACAACTAATCCGATACGGTCGTATTCTTGTTTGTTTATAAATTCTATTGCAATGTCTTTTGATGCCTCTAAGCGATTTGGTTTAAAATCTTGTGCCAACATACTTCCGGAAATATCTAAAGCGATTACAATATCAATTCCTTCCGTAAGTTTTTCATTTGTTTTTTCAATTTGCGGACGAGCCAGAATAACAATTAATAAAGCAAAAACAGCTAATCGTAACAAAAATAAGCTGTGTCTTAAATATTGCCGCAGAGGTTTATGATATTGTTTAAACAATTCAGTTGAAGAATATTGCAAGGCTGCTTGCGATTTTCTTTTTTTCAGAATATACCACAAAGCTATCGGTATTAAACCGAGCAGAAACCATAAATATTGAGGGTGTGCGTAGGTCATAATTATATCTCGTTTTCTGTTTTTGTTTGTTCTTCGATAATTTCTGCTTCTTTTGTGAAATTAATAAATGAAAAAGCATATTCAATCATCAGTTCATTTTTATAACTATCCGGTTTATCTTTGGCAAATTTTACCATATCGGATAAGGATAATAAATCTTTCACTTTACTAATCATTTCCGGTACAGCATATTGTGTTTTATCAAATTCGTCAATAATTTCAGTAGTAACTGATTCCAAAGCAGGAATATCGAAACGATTTTCAATATACGTTCTGATAATCGTACTCAATTCGGTATAAAACGGTTTTAAATTACTTTGTTTATGAACTTGTTTCTCTTTTAATTGATTTAATTTTTCCAAAGCCGGAATGTGTGCCGGTATTCTTGGTTCAGGTTTAAAGAAAATCGGTTCATCTTTCTTAATTTTTCTCAGATAATACCTGATAACAAAAAATAAAATTACAAGAACGATAACACCTATTATATACATCCAAAATCGTTTAATAAACTCGTTAAAAGTCATAGGAGTATTCATCACCGGTTTTATATCGGCAATCGGTATTTGATTGTTGCTTGTATCAATTTTACTTATAAAAGCTGAATCCGGTTTATAGTATGTAACTTTTAACTGAAGTGTGTTAGTTGAAATTTCTTTACCGTCAACCTTGAAAATAAACGGCTTTATTAAAAATAACGAATCTTCAAACGAAGTAATCGTATAAGTTTGTCTTAAACGAGTTTGATTATCGGTTTCAAAAATTTCCGAGCGTTTTATTATTTCGATTCCGTCAATTATATTATTCTCAAAAACAGGAAATTCGATTTTTTCACCCTTTGATTTATCAATTTGCACATGCAATTGAATTTGATCCCCTACGGTTATATTATTTTTCTCTAAAACAGCCGCTTGGGAAAATATTTTCAACGGAATAAGACTGCTGAAAAAAACTAAAATTAAAACCCTCATACTTTAAAATTTTTAACAAAATTAAAAATTATGAACGTGAAATTTTAAAAAATAAGATATACTTTTATTAAAAATTTTGAAATGGCTGAAATTTATACCGGTTACAGATTTAAATATATAAATTCGGGAAAAGAAACTGAATTAAATTTTGATATTAGTTCTTTGGTTACATGGTGTCAAATTTTCAATGAAAACGGTTTTACACCACCATACAACGGTGGTTCTTCAGGTAATTTAAGTATAAGAATTAAACCGGGAGAACCAAAATTTATAATAACATCTTCTTATACCGATTTGGGAAAACCTCTTAATATTTCAAATTTTTCGGAAGTTATCAGCTGTGATACTGAAAATAACACCGTGTACGCCAAAGGGAAAAATGCTCCGTCATCAGAAACATTTATGCATTATTTAATTTACAAAAATCGTCAGGAAATTAATGCGGTATTTCACGGTCATTCAAATGAAATTATGAAAATTGCGGCAAAAAAAGGATTTCCTGTAACAAAAAAAGAGTTGCCCTACGGAACAATTAATTTAGCAAAAGATGCCGTTGAAACATTAAAAAACGATAGTTTTGTAATATTAAAAAATCACGGTTTTATTTCTGTAGGAAAATCTGCCGATGAAGCGGGCAGAATTGTTTTAAATTTATTAAATTCAACAAAATGATGCGAAATTTTACATCCCTCATATTACTGATTCTCTTTTTAAATTACAATTGTAAGCAAAAACCCGGCAATAAACTTACTTTTGATGCAGATGCCCGTTCGCAAATCATTTATAGCGAGGAAATTAATAAAAAAATTATAGAAAATAAAAATATTCAGTATAAAGATGCAACAATTATCGGAGATATTAATTTTCTGAATTCCGAAGATAAAAACTTAATAAGCCCTCAATTAGTTCAGCACCATATACATTCATCTGTTTTGTTTTATAATTGTACATTTAAAGGTAAAATAATTGCTGAAAAAAATGAAAATTTACACAATGAAATTGCACATTTCAATAAAAATTTAAGTTTTATAAATTGCACATTCCAAGACAGTTTGAATTTCAAATCAGCAGATTTTGACGGACTTGTAAGTTTCAGTGAATCAGAGTTTCAAGAAAATGTTTCTTTTCAATCGGCAGCATTCAATTATAAAAAGAATTATTTTAACAAATCACACTTTATAAAACCGGTTGAATTTAATTTGATAATTGTTAACGGTGATATAAATTTTTTTGAAACCCGTTTTGATGATTATTGTATTTTTCAGCTTTCTAAATTCAATAACCCTGTTCAATTTGCTTCTGCAAAATTTAATGAAAAAACGAATTTCAGCAGTGTTAAGTTCACGGATGATGTTTTTTTTAATTATGCTGAATTTCGAAAAAGCCTGAATTTCAATCAAACAATTTTTAATGAAAGAGCTGAATTTATAAAAACAGTTTTTTTTGACGACTCAAAATTTGAACAATGTATATTTAAAGGAAAAACACTATTTAATGAAACGTCTGCAAAAAAACTGTTGAGTTTTGAGAACAGTATGTTTTATTTATCCGACCCTTCAAAATTTAACATTATATTTGATGATAAAACAAAATTTAACAATAAAAACATAAATTTTGTGTTAAAATAGAAAACTGAAAAATATTTTTTTTTAGATTTTTGAAAATTATTTAGTATTTTTACCGAGTAAAGTGAATTTTTTAACATTAAACCTTCAAATATGAAAAAAATTATTTCAATTTTAACAGCAGTAATTTTCATAATTTCTGCATTTTTGTTTTTCCCGAGTTGCGACCCTACCGAACCCAATGAAACATTAAACAATCTCGGATGGCTTGGTTTAGGCGGAACAATGGGCGATGATTTAACGGAAATTGAAGATGGTATAAACCTCTCTAACTTAGGTTCAGGCAATTCACCTTCAAGTATTGACCTTTCTTCAAATTTCCCGCCGATAGGTGATCAAGGGCAGTACGGAACTTGTGTTGCTTGGGCAGTGGGTTATAACCATAAATCAACAATACACGCCACGGCTAACGGAACAGCTCCGACTACAACATCTCTGCAATTCAGTCCGAAATATTTATTTTGGGCTATCCCCGCATCACAGAAAGGCGCCGATTGTAACGGCACAGGATTTGAGCCGGCCTATGATGTCCTATTAAACAATGGTATAACAACCCTTGCAACAACACCATATACCTCATTAGGCGATTGCTCTTCCCAACCTTCGGCATCGGAAAACACTGCTGCAGAAGATTATAAAATACAATCATACAGAGAAGTAGATGCCAGCATATCAGAAATTAAAAAATATTTATCACAAGGCAGAGCCTTAGCATTCGGTGCTAAATTAGGCGATAATTTTATGGCTTGGAACAATTCAGATGTTTTGTACTCTGATACTTACGGTTATTCAGGGCAACACGCCTACCATGCCATGAGCTTATGCGGGTATGACGACAATAAAGGAAATAACGGTGCTTTTAGAGTTGTTAATTCATGGGGAACCGGATGGGGAGACGGCGGTTATATTTGGGTTGATTATAACTTCTTCGTCGGCGGTGATTTTGCTTTCTGTGTATTTGCAGCTACAAATGTTCAAACAGATCCTGACCAAAACGGCGGCGAAGACGGTGTAGTTGACGACCCAAATTCAGGAAAAGATTTAATGGCTTGGGAATTATATGATGACGATAATGGTGGCGGTTTAGACAGAATTGCACGATACAACGCATATAATGTAGGGAATGAAGCAATTCCTGCTACTGATGATTGGAATATGATATATATATATTATAACGCCCAAAATGCAAATGATTACGGAATTTTGTTATATGACTATTATTCTAATGATTACGGAAATTACGGTGATGACGGTGATTTATACGCAGAAGATCCTACGGCATGTTACGGACTTCAAAATTGGTACAATCATATTAATATTCCTGCTGCAGTCAGTGTAGCCCATGCTTTATACGGAGGTGATCCTACAACAGACAGATTCAGTTGGCCTTACGCCATGCCTGAAATATCCGGTGAATATTATTTAGTTATGATTGTTGACGGTTTTAATGCCATATCAGAATTTGATGAATCGAATAATTATTTTTATTTAACTGACAGTCAAGGCGGACCAATAACTTTTTTAAACGGAATTATGCAAGAAAATCCGGCAAAAAGCTATGTTAAAAGTATGAATCCGCAGAAAGGCGACTCATCCCCAAAAGAAACTGTAAGAACCGAACAAAATCTGAATACATACACTTTAGGAGAAATTCGTTCCTTAGTTAATGACAGACTTGAAACGGGTGATATGCAAAAAAAAGTGGCCGAATTTGTTAAAACAAATAATAAAACAAATCGTAAAACAAATAATTAATCGTTGATTATTTAAAAAATATAAAAGCAGCCTTTCGGCTGCTTTTTTTGTTTCAAAACCCTTTATGCGAGGTTTAAATAAATAAATTAGACTAAAAAATATAAAAACCGATTTAAAATATAAATCGGCTTAAAATTATTTTTTATGTTTTTATAAAAATTATTCAGCAGCAACTTCTTTTACATCGCTTTGCCACAAACCGTGTTTTGTGCAATAAGCTATTGAAGTTAACTTTAAGTTGTTTTTTACGGGAACAATATAGAAATCAACTTCTGCATGTCCGGGTTTATTACCTAATGTTCCGGGAGGAAAACTTGCTTCGCCCAATAAGGTTTCACCATCCCATAATTGGATATATTGAATAAAGTGATCGAAATCATCCGGGTGCGGATATTCATTTCCCATTTGAACTTTTACTTTAAATTTTTCACCTTTTGTAGCTTTATCAGCACAATGAATAAAAGGTGAATGTCTGTCAATATAGTCTTTTTTGGCTTCTCTGTCTATTTGACTAATATCCTGATATTGATTTATTTTTGCCATTTTTTTATTATTTTAAGATTAAAAGATATTTTTATATTAATTAAATACAAAGTTAAACCAAAAAAAGGAAAAAATCAAGTTTATTCTATAAATTTTTTATAGAAAGTTAGGACATGAATGTATAATATAATGATATCAATGCAATAACATAATTTTAAAACTATTCACACAGCTACTTTTGTGGATTTAATCTTATA
>DYOF01000043.1 GCA_020720665.1 Acetofilamentum sp.
ACCATTTATTAAACCTGATAAACGATATTGTTGATATATCAAAAATAGATGCCGGACAAATGACTGTGATAGAAACTGAATGTAAACTAAACGAGTTTTTGTTTGAAATATATCAATTTTTCCATTCGGCTGTAACCGAAAAACAAATAGAAATAAGCATAAAAAAATCATTGCCCGACGGTTTTGATGTTATAAAAACAGACACAACCCGTTTGCGTCAAATATTAATAAACCTGATAGGCAATGCCGTAAAATTTACAAACGAAGGAAGTATTGAAATAAAATACTTGATAAGCGAAAACAATGAATTAGAATTTTTGATAAAAGACAGCGGCATAGGAATTTCGGAAAAAGAATTGCCGATAATTTTTAATCGTTTCAGGCAAGCCGATGAAACTTTAACAAGAAATTACGGCGGCACAGGGCTGGGTCTATCCATTTCAAAAGCCTGTGTAGAATTGCTCGGCGGCAAAATTGTGGTAAAATCCGAACACGGAAAAGGCTCAATTTTCTCTTTTACCATTCCTTATAAACCGGTAAATAATCCTGCAAAAGAAAAAGAAACTGTTCATGCAAATACAGAAAATATTTTCGCGGGGAAAACAATTTTAATTGTAGAAGACGAACCGCATAGTTGTTTGCTGTTAGAAGAAATTTTGAAACCCACCGGAGCAATTATTGAAAAAGCAAGCAACGGAAGACAAGCAATAGATTTATGCCGGCAAAAGCCCGAAATTGATATTGTGCTGATGGATATTCAATTACCGTATATCGACGGATTATCGGTAACAAAAGAAATATTAAAATTCAGACCCGATTTGCCCATAATATCGCAAACAGCAAACGCAATGCAAGATGACAGAGAAAAATCAACAGAAGCCGGTTGCGTTAATTATATTACAAAACCTATTAAAGAAGCAGAATTGATAACGAAGATGCAAAAGTGTTTTTGGAAATGATTATTAAATTGGCAGAATTATAAATGGCAGAAAATAAAGCCCATGGCTATAACATCGCATATAAAACATTTGGCAATCAGTGGATTATCGAAGGTTTCAGCTCGTATCAAAAGTTCATGTAACTTGGCAGGGAAGTGCTTTGAAAAGCCAAGCGTTTTATATACGTAACCGTTATAAGTAATAACCGGTAAGAAACCCCAACCGGATTTTATTTCGATTTTTATTTGTCTCTTATTTTCTGCTTCTAAATTACTTTTTTAATTAAATTATCCGAAGGGTTTTTGATTTTACTTAATTCCAACATTAGAACTTAACAAAAATAATCTTTTCATCCTGAAAATACGAATACAATGCTTAGTTTTGTATTCGAAATTATAAACAAGAAAATGAAAGCATACCATCTTATTAAAAACGGCAGTTCAAAAGAAGCTTTTGAATTAAGAAATATAATATTACCCGAAGTAAAAGAAAATGAAGTAAAAATTGAAGTTGAAGTATTCGGTTTAAACTTTGCAGATGTTATGGCTCGTTTAGGTTATTACAGAGCTTGCCCGCCGCTTCCTGCTGTTATAGGCTATGATGTAGTGGGAAAGGTAATAGAAACGGGCAAAAATGTTAAAGATATTGCAACAGGACAAAGAGTTACGGCTTTAACTCGCTTCGGAGCTTATGCTACCCACGTTATAACAAATCAATCCGGTGTTGTTCCGATAAAGGATGATACGGATGCCGCAACTGCAACCGCTTTAGCAACCCAATATGCAACAGCCTATTATGCTTCAGAATTCAGTATGAGCCTGCAAGTCGGTGAACATGTATTAATACAGGCAGCTGCCGGCGGTGTCGGAACCGCCTTAGTTCAATTAGCCAAACGTAAAGGGTGTATTGTTTACGGAACTGCCGGTTCAGAAGAAAAACTAAGTTATTTGAAAGAACAAGGCGTTGATTTTCCAATTAATTATAAGAATCAAGATTTTTATGAGTATATTTTATCATTAAAAGGTGAAAAAAGTTTGGACGCTGTTTTTGATTCCATTGGCGGAAACAGTGTAAAAAAAGGATTAAAACTTTTGGCACCCGGCGGTCGATTAGCCATGTATGGTGCAGCTCAAATTGCCGGCGACAGCGATTCGAAAAGTTTGTACAGACAGTTAAAAACTTTATTCGGGTTCGGTAAATATCGGGCAACACAATTTTTTGCAAATTCACAGGCTTTAATTGGTGTTAATATGTTGCAAATAGGTGATTTTAAGCCGTATATATTAAAAAAATGCATGACTGATATTGTAGAATTATACGAAAACGGAGAAATAAAACCGGTTATCAGTAAGGTTTTTGATTCTTCGGAATTAGCAGAAGCACACGATTTTTTACAAAAAAGAAAATCTGTCGGAAAAGTAGTTGTAAAATGGTAAAAAATTCCTCCGATTAATCGTTAATCAATTCATAATTAAACGGAGGAATTAGGTTCTGAAATTTATTTTTTGTTTGCTTTAAAAACTGCCTTATATTTTGCTTTTTCTTTCACTAAAGGAATATTAGTTAAATCTTCATGGTATATTCCGTTGACGTACATTTCAGACTGGTCGCAATAATGGTCGGATGAAGGAATATCACTGACCCCGGTAGGTATAATACTGAATGATTCATTCCAATTATTCAGCGAATAAATATGCCTGTGCGATGCGCCGTGATTTGCGGAAAAATCTTCTTTAAAGTCATATGAATACGGGCTGACGGTATGATAACTGCCGCCTATTTCATACGTTCTGTTTAAATTAAATGCAATATCTAATAATTTCACTTTTCCTAAGGGATGCTTTAAAGCCAATTTATGAGCTTTTCCCCATTTCCATTTTTCAAGATTATTACCATATTCTGCAGATAATTCGGAAACAGCATCTTTAAATGAAAGTAAAATCATATCGTCTAAAGTTTCTGTCTTGTCTTTTGTATTTATATCATCACATAAAATTGAAGAGCCGGTTTTAAAAATTTTGTCTATTGCATAATTTGTCAGTAAATCTGTATTTAAAAACTGTTCATAGAGCGAATCTCCTAAATCGTCTTTTAAAATATTAGTAGCCAACACTTTGTAAAACTCTTCAAAAATTAACGGTTCGGGAGAATCGGCTTGTAATACATGATTCCATTTTTGTAATAAGCTGAGGGCTGTTTTTTCATTTTCTTTTAAATCGGATTTTTCTAATGATTTAAAAATAACAGGCAACATATCGTCAACTAAAACAGAATGTTGGTCGGTGTGCATTTTTTTGAAATCTTCAACAGATAATTTTTCTTTTTCGGTCAGCATTTGTTTTATACGGTTTGCTCTGTTAGGCAAATCATACCATGAGCTGATGTAGTACGGGTAATCATCATCAATTGTTCTGTTGTTTGCCGAATAGACATATCCGCATTCCGGATTATAGGTAAACGGCAGTTCTTCAAAGGGGTGAATTCCTTGCCAGTCGAATTCATCGGTATCACCGGGGAATACTTGATTTCCTTTTGTTTTCCTTACGGGAACTCCGGCGCAACATTGCAAACCGATGTTTCCGTTAACATCGGCATAAGCGATATTTTGAGAAACGGCTTTAAAACTGCTGACGGCATTTCTGAATTGTTCCCAATTTTCGGCTCGATTTAATAAATATACCGAACGTAGTTCATTGCTCATTTCATTACCTATCCAATGCATTGAAATTTGTTTATCTTTTATGTTTTTTATTCCGCTGATTATCGGGCCTCTATGGGTGAATCGGATGGTTTTTTCAGTAATTTTTCCGTCTTTGTCCTTTATTTGTTCTTTTTTAATTATAAGGTCTTTCCATTCTCCGTTTAGCTTATATTTTGTGGTATCTTCGTTAATCGTTTCAATATAAAAATCCATATCATCAAGCATCACATTTGTCATGCCCCAAGCTATATTGTTGTTATGACCGGAAATTACAAAAGGTTGCCCGGGAAGTATAACACCGGTAACATCAATTTTACCTTCGACATATTGATGAATTTGAGACCAAACGCCCGGAATCATTAAGCCTAAGTGCATATCGTTAGCAAAAATCGGTTTTCCGGTTGTACTTTTTTTTCCGGCAACTACCCAATTGTTACTGCCTTGAAAAATTTCAGGAACAATTTCTTTTACTTTCTCGAAATCATTTAACATACCTAAAATCGAGGAATCAGATTGCAATTGAAAATCAGGATAAATAACATTTTTTTGATAGTTTAAATCAACAAGTAATTCATTAAATTTTTCATCGCCGATTTTGTTATGTATCTGATGCATAATTAATTCGGTGCTCCATGCCATAGATAAATCCCAAGCCATATAACCGACTAAATTAATTGAGTGTTCAGCTTTCCACGCATCGGGTTTGTAAGCTAAAACTTTAAACTCAAAAGATAAATCATCCTTTTTTATGTATTGATTAACTCCGTCTGCGAATGCTTCAAGTGCTTTGATAATTTCAGGGTCGGTTTCTTTGTATAGAATATCCGATTTTTCCGGTATCCTTAAAGCCCTGAATAAAACATCGGCGCCGTTCATATCTTTTCCGAAAATTTCTGAAAGCCTTCCTTGTGTTACACGGCGAATTAAATCCATTTGCCACATTCTGTCTTGGGCTGAAATATAACCGGTTACACGATAAAGATCCTCTTCATTTTGAGCAATAATATGAGGAACGCCGTATGCATCTCTGTAAACTTCAACGTTATCATGCAAACCTTCAATATTAACAGCTTCATTGTAGTCGGGCAAGCCGGAAGATTTAATAATTTTTATAAATATTAATGCTCCTACGGCAATAACAATTAATACTATTCCTATAATTAACAAGAATTTACGAAATTTTTTCATGTGGCTAAAATTTTTTAATTAATTAATAATATGCAAATTGAATGTTAAACTTATTTATAATGCTTGTTTTTTCCTGCACATAGGAACACCTCATTTTCTGCTGAATGTAATTGAGGTATTTTGTCAGCAATGCTCCTTTGTGTAAAAAATAGTTTTACCCGGGTGTTTCATGTTTATTAAATTTTGAGTTTAAAAATAATTATTTTAATTTAATGACGGCTTCAACCGGTTGATGGTCTGAAAATTCAAATCCTAAATCAACAGTTTTTATTGATATTGCTTCAATATTTGGTGAAAGTAAGAAAAAATCTATTACACTTGTCGGTGTTTTTCCTTTAACATAAGGCGTTTTTACGCTTCTGTTTGTCGGCAAACTGTTGTCATACATCCATTTCCAATTTTCCAAGAAATCTGACGGAATGTTTGTTCGAATTTCATTATCCGGCTTATCTGTCTTAAAATGCTCCGTACAGTTCGGAGGACATTGATTCCAATCTCCGCCTACAATAATATAATTTCCGTTTTTGTGTTCATCAAGCAGAAATTGTTTTAAATATTCCGTTTGTTCTTTCTTTAAACGTTCGTCATCGTAAGCAGAATTATGTGTATTAACCACAATAAATTCTTTTTCGTTTTTAAGCGAATAACGATTTACCAAAAAACACGGGTCAAGCATAAAAATACTTATAGGCCAATCATAATTTCCGGGAAAAGCGTATCTGACGGATTCGGAGGGAAGATATTTGCTAAGGGTCATTAAACCCCCGTCAACTTTACCCATCGGTTCAGAGGGCGGTGTCGGAACAAAAAAGACATCATAGTTTTTGCCGTAGGAACAAAAATATTCAGGAAATAACTTTTGTACCGAATCATACTCATTTATTCGGTAACTCCTTTTAGATTCTTTATCAACCTCCTGAAGTAAAATAAAATCCGTTTGATTTTTTTGATTTAAAAACGATTTTACTCCGTTAAGATTTTCAATGATTTTTTCTCCGGTTGGTCTGACATTTTTTCCGCCGTCGTAAAAAATATCCATTTCTTTATTTAAACCGCAATATCCGATATTCCAGATTAATAATGAAAATTCGCTTGTTTCATCAAGTAAATCGGGTTCTTCGGTTTTAAAAATTTGAATAATTTTATCGGGTTTGTAATCATTAATTGTAGAATAAACCAAGAATAGTGTAAAACTAAAGATAACAGCTAAGATAAAGAATAATAGATATTTAAAAATTTTTTTCAACTGTTTAAAGAATTAGTAATAAATATAAATAGTTTACAAGTATCTGATTTTCTTATTTATGAAACTTTGTTATTTCGCACGCAAGTTATCATGTTTATTAAATTCTTTATTAAAAGGCGTTCATCTTACTAAAATAAAATGATTATTATTCAAATTTATATTTTTTTTATTAAATCCCAACTATATTTAAAATAATTTTTAAATTTGTAGGTATAAGAAATTAAAAATTAAAATGATGATTATGAAAAAACTTATATTATTGTCAAGCTTGATTATTTTTACTTCGGTAATTTTTTCACAAGAAGAAAGTGATGCTAAAAAAGAAAAAGTTAAAACGGGATTTAGTATGGGCGGGGTTCCTGTAGTTGCTTATGATGCCGATACCGGGTTTAAGTACGGCGGGTTGGTAAATTTATATCATTACGGAGACGGCACCAATTATCCGAACTATAATCATTCGTTATATTTGGAATGGTCAAGAACAACAAAAGGCAGCGGAATTAACCAGTTAACCTATGATGCATTAACTCTGATTCCTAAAACGAGGGTAACTTTGGATGTTGCTTATTTGACGGAACAATCTTTGAATTTTTACGGAAATAACGGTTATCAAGCCTATTATAATGCCGATTATGAAACCACGGGACATGCCGATTATATTTCGAGAATGTTCTACAGACATTCAAGAAAATTATTCAGAACCACATTGGATTTTCAAGGAGACATAACCGGAAAAGAATTCAGATGGCTCGGCGGGTTTGCCTTTTACGGAACAAAAATTGAAACCGTTGATATTAATAAATTAAATGAAGGCAAGGAAACTGATTTATTACCTGATACTGCTTTGCTATATGACAATTATGTCAGAATGGGTATAATTCCTGCCGACCAAGCAAACGGAGGAAATGTGAGCTATTTAAAAGCAGGAGCTGTTTATGATACCAGAGATAATGAAGCCAATCCGAATAAAGGAATATGGTCGGAAGCACTTATAATTAATGCACCCGGTTTTTTAGGAAATGATTATGCATATACTAAGTTATTATTAACTCACAGACAATATTTTACTATTTTACCCGACCGATTAACATTTGCATACCGATTAAGTTATCAGACAAAAATTGCCGGAGAAGTGCCGTTTTATATGCTTCCGTACGCAATTGATTCAAAAGCAACAAAAGACGGATTGGGCGGTTCCAAAACAATCAGAGGTGTATTACGAAATCGCGTAGTAGGTGACGGAGTTGCTTTCGGTAATTTTGAGTTACGTTCTAAATTCTTAAAAACTGTTATTTTAAATCAAAATTTCTATTTGGGTTTGAATGCCTTTGTGGACATGGGAATTGTTACTCAAGCATATAAATTCCCGATTGATATAAATACTTTACCGGCTGCCGAACAACAAATTTTACAATATGCTGATGAAAGTTTGCATATCGGTTACGGAGGCGGTATTCGTTTTGTTATAAACAGCAATTTTATTGTTGCCGTAGATTACGGATTAGCTGCAAAAAAAGAAGACGGAACCAGCGGAATGTACATCGGTTTAAATTATTTATTTTAGAAAAATTTTGTGATAAGTCGGGGTGCGACTCAAAGTAGCGATTTGACTCATGCGGAAAATTTATAAACTTTAATCCACATTATTTAAAAACAATGTTGTGAAACTTTACAACATTGTTTTTAAATTAATAGTATTTTGTGCTGTTAATAATATAATTGAATAAATCCTTGAATAACTTTTCCGGTTTCACGGTTAAGTTCAGAACCGAACATACTATGCGGAATGCTGAAAATAATTATTGTAATAAGTGATGCGATGATGACAGCTGCTCGGTTTCCTTTTTTAAGATTTAAGATAAATGCCGCAACCCAAGCAACAAATGCAATAAGAGTTTTATTATCGGTTAAATCCCAGCCTTTGGGTATTCCTGCCCAAAATTCGTTAAACGCAAATTTTTGAACTATCGGACCGAAAATCATTCCGCCAAATAAAAGTAGTAATAATGTAATGCTTGTGTATCTTCTGAATTGCGGTATTTTAAATGCGGCAAATAATCCGGAAACATTTGCTAAAAACATGGCTAAAAAGATAAATATAATATGCGGAATCATAATATATGCCGGCACATCTCCTCTGTATCTGATAACAATCGGTTTTTCTTTTGCAATTGTGTGCATACCTGAATTATCTGAATATTGAATATAATATAAGAGTTTCCCTGCGGGTTTTTGATGTGGTAAATGAGCCATTAGATATTTTTTTTCGTCAATTGTATTTTGTTTAAATTCAACAGTTTGCCACATATCATTATCAGAAACGGGATAATTTCGGTAATAGAGTAGGGCATTAATGTTTTCATCATCAATTTCTAATTTAACAAGTGCATCACCATCTCCGGGATGCGATCGGATTAAATTAAAAACATATTCTTTTTCGTTAATTGTTATATGTTCTTTTTTAGGATATGTCGGTCCTGTTTTTTTTTGATACACTGCTGCTGAAATTGTAATTATGAATCCTACAATCCATAATAAAATTCTTTTTCGCTTCATATTTTTAATGTTATAAATTTTATAATCTGATAGTTAAAACGTTCTTATGTCCGTTCCTTAAAATATCAACGGTTATTTGTTGTCCTTTTTCAAGTCTTTGCAATATTTCCATGTATTCGTGAATATTTGAAACTTTTTCGCCGTCAATTGCTGTTATGATGTCTCCTCTAAGCATGCCGCCAATTTGAGCAGGACCGTCTTTGCTTGTTCCGTCAACACGTAAACCTGAGTTTGAAGTATCTCCGAAACCGGGCATAATTCCTAATGTAACTTTGAAATTTCTGCTTTTGTTACCGGAATCGGACATTTCGGTTTCTGTAAATGTTAAGTTCTCATTTCTGTTTAACAATTCTAAAAATACCTTATACACAAATTCCGTAACGACTTTTTGACCGATAAAATTAATCTGTTCTATGTCATCAAAGGGTGTATGATAATCTTGATGAGCACCGGTATTGAAAAACAAAACAGGTATATTTTTTCTGTAAAATGAAGAGTGATCTGATGCGCCTGAACCGCTTGATGAATAAGATAAATTTAATTCGGTTTTTGATTTGAAGCCGTCCAATATTTCAATAAACTCTTTTGCCGTTCCGGTTCCTGCAATTGATAAATTTTTTTCATCGTTTAACCTCCCGACCATATCTAAATTAATCATTACCATGACTTTTTCTAAATTAATAAGCGGATTTTCAACAAAATATGAAGAACCGAGCAAGCCCATTTCTTCTCCTCCGAAAGCAATAAATACGATGCTTCGTTTTGGTTTTAATTGTTCGGTGTTTATACGTTCGGCGATTTCAATAAGTGATGCAACGCCGGATGCATTGTCGTCTGCTCCGTTATGAACAGCAATGGTATCGGGCATACGTGAGCCTGAATTTTTTCCGCCGAAACCTAAATGATCATAGTGGGCTCCGAAAACAATATATTCTTTTGATAAAACAGGGTCGCTTCCCGTAATTATTCCGATAATATTTTGGGTTTTTGTGTTTACATACTCTATATTAACAATTCCGTTTACATCAGATTTTGTATCAAAAGAATTTGTTTTTTTTTCTGTTATTAAATTTTGTTCGATTTCGTTAATAGTTTTAGCGGTTTTGCTTAAAATTTTATCAGCTAATTGTCTTTCTACGTGAATAACCGGAACTGATACTCGTGCAGTACCTCTGCCGTATTTTAATTGATTCAACTTGTCATCTTTATCAAAATGATTTCCTGAAACAAAGATAACACCGGCGGCTTTATGTTTTACGGCTGTCATTACTTTTGATAAATCTGAACTGAATGATTCGTATTCGCTTTGTTTATTTTCCGGTTCCGGATTTCCTCTCAAAATTAAAACCCATTTTCCGCTCACATTAATATTTTCATAATCGTTATGTGTGATTTTGTCATTTTTTATATCAAATCCGTAGCCAACAAAAATAACATTTGAATGTAAGCCGGCGTTTGCCGAAAACGGAAACGGGATATTATCTTCAGATGATTTTGCATGAAACTTATTGATGTACAGATGATTTCCGCTGTTTAATTTAATTCCGGTAGTGATGTTAAAGAATTGAAATCCGTCATTTGCCATTAAGGTTAATCCGGCATTTTTAAATTCTGTTTTAATATATTCTGCTGCCGCCAAATCTCCTTCTGTACCCGGTTTTCTGCCTTTTAGTGAGTCTGATGCCAAATATGAAATATGATTTTTTAATTCAACAGTTGTTATTTCGCTTTGTGAAAAGCCGGTGTAACTTATAATTACAAATAAAAAAGTGATTATATTTTTCATAGGTTTAAAATTTTTAATTAATTAATAATCTGTAAATTGAATGCTTATACTTAGTTATATTGCTTGTTTTTTCCTGCACATAGGAATACCTCATTTTCTACTAAATGTAATTGAGATATTCTGTTAGTCATGCTCCTTTGTGTGAAAAATAGTTTTACCGGGTTGTTTTATTGTTTGATTTTTAATATTAAAATACAAAGTTATATAAATTTGTATGATTTTTTAAATAAAAAAAAGCCGAATTATAAAAAGCGGCTTTTGTTTATCCTCTGATATTTTTTAATTATTCGGATTTATTTCCGTCAGTTTCTACTTTTTCTTCACGAGGTGGTTTTGGTATTAAAGCTTTTCTGGATAATTTCAGTTTTTTAGTTTTTGGGTCTATACCTACTACCTTAACATCAATTTCTTGTCCTTCTTTTAATACATCTTCAACATTTTTAGTTCTGTTGTGACAGATTTCCGAAATATGAAGCAAACCGTCTTTCCCGGGTAAAATTTCTACAAAAGCACCAAATTCTTTAATACTTTTTACCTTCCCGTGATAAACTTCACCGACTTCGGGTACGGCAGTAATACCTTTAATATGATTTTTAGCAGCTGCTATAGATTTTTGAGTGGGTCCCATAATAACAACATTACCATATCCGTCAAACTCTTCAATAGTAATTGTTGTTTCTGTATTTTTTTGTATTTCTTGAATAACTTTACCTCCGGGTCCTATTACAGCACCAATCATATCAGAAGGTATGAGTAATGAAATAATGCCGGGCACATGCGATTTATATTCGGCTCTGGGTTCAGAAATTGTTTTTAGCATCTCCTTCAGAATATGGGCTCTTCCCTCTTTAGCTTGTTGGAGGGCATTGGCTAAAATTTCGTAAGAAAGTCCGTCAACTTTAATATCCATTTGGCATGCGGTAATTCCGTCAACAGTTCCGGTTACTTTAAAATCCATATCGCCTAAATGATCTTCATCACCTAAAATGTCAGAAAGCACGGCATATTTTCCGGACTTATCGGTAATTAAACCCATTGCAATTCCTGAAACAGGCTTTTTAATTTTTACACCGGTATCCATTAAAGCCAAAGTTCCTGCACAAACGGTTGCCATAGATGATGAACCGTTTGATTCTAAAATATCCGAAACAATTCGAATTGTGTAAGGATTATCTTCTTTTTCGGGTAAGACTTTTGAGATTGCACGATGTGCAAGGTTTCCGTGTCCTATTTCTCTTCTTCCTGTACCTCTGTATGGTTTTGCATCACCTGTTGAAAACGGCGGAAAATTATAATGTAATAAAAAGGCTGATTTACCTTGTTCTAATGGTCTGTCAATTGTTTGTACATCTAAAGGAGAGCCTAATGTAACGGTAGATAAGGATTGGGTTTCACCTCTTGTAAAAATAGCAGAACCGTGAGCACCGGGTAAATAATCAATTTCACACCAAATTGGTCTGATTTGATTTAATTTACGACCGTCTAAACGAATTCGTTCAGTTAAAATTAAATTACGAACAACTTCTTTTTCAATGTCATGAAAATATTCATGAATTAAATTGAAATTGATTTCTTCTGTTCCTTCGGCGGTTTCCAAGCTATCAATAAATTCTTGTTTTACGGCTTCAAACTTCCCGGTTCGTTCATGTTTAGATAAAGCTGATTTTGCAATGTCATAAATTTTATCTTTAACTGCGTTTTCAAGTTTTTTAAATAATTCGGGATTGGGTTCGGCTTCATGGTTGTATTGTCGTTTAACCGTAACGCCTTTTGCTTCAGCCATTTCGAGTTGAGCCTGACAATGGATTTTTATTTCGTCATGAGCAAATTTAATGGCTTGCAGCATTTCTTCCTCAGAAATTTCATTCATATCACCTTCAACCATCAAGATATTGTCAATGGTTGCGGCAACCATCATGTCAATGTCGGATTCTTTTAATTCCGTAACTGTCGGATTAATTTTAAATTCGCCGTCAATTCTGCCGACTCTGACTTCCGATATTGGTCCGTTCCACGGTATATCGCTTACCGAAAGCGCTGCTGAAGCGGCTAAACCGGCAAGAGCATCGGGTAATACTTGTTTTTCTCTGTCTGCTGAAATTAATTCAACATTTACAAATACTTCTGCATGATAATTTTTAGGAAAAAGGGGTCTTAATGCACGGTCAATTAATCGGGCAACTAATATTTCTTCATCACTCGGGCGAGCCTCTCTTTTTCTGAAACCGCCGGGAAATCTTCCGGCAGAAGAAAATTTTTCTCTGTAGTCAACAGAAAGCGGCATAAAATCAATACCTTCTTTTGCATCTTTAGCGGCAACAACAGTTGCTAATAACATGGTGTCACCTTGTTTAACAACTACCGAGCCGTCAGTTTGTTTAGCTAATTTACCGGTTTCGACAGTTATAAGCTGACCGTTTCCGAGATTTATTGTTTTGTTGATAATATTCATAATTTAAAATTTGATTAATTAAGTTTTGCTGAGTATAATTTAGCGGGAGGTTTTAAAACATAAAAAAAGGCATAAAACCTATGCCTTTTTTTATAAAGGTGATTACTTTCGTAATCCGAGAGCTTTAATTAGAGAACGATATCTTTCAATATCATAATCTTGTAAATATTTAAGTAACTTTTTTCGTTTCCCTACCAATTTTAATAACGCTCGTCTTGTATGATGATCTTTTTTGTTATTCTTAAGATGTTCATTCAAGTGAGTGATACGGTGGGAAAATAATGCTACTTGGCTCTCAACCGAACCGGTGTCATTATTAGACTTTCCGTACTGTTCGAAAATTTCTTTTTTCTTTTCTGCGTTTAAATACATTCTGTTGGTTTAATAATTAAATTAAATTTATTTAAGCCTGCAAAAATAGTATATTTTATGAAACAAAAAAAAGTTTATTAATAACATTATATAAAAATTTTTAATACAAAGAATAAAATTAATCTTTGTATTTATTTTTACTCATGGATATTTTCATAAAACTCATTAAAAATAGAAATTTTATATTAATTTCTGCATTAATTATTGCTTTTATATTACCTGATGCAGCAAAATATACAAAAGATTATACTGTTTATATTTTAGCTTTGGTAATGACTTTCAGTACAAGCGGCATTAAATTTAAAATGTTGGCAGATTATCGATCCGTTCTTCGAATCAGCAGTCAATCTGTTTTGTTGAATTATGTCATACACGGAATAATCTTGTTAGTTCCGGCATATTTCATTTTTGATGAAGTTGTTTTTAACGGTTTTGTGGTAATTGCAGCAACTCCTCCGGGTGTTGCCGTAATCCCGTTCACATATATATTTAAAGGAGATTTAGATTATTCGTTTAAAGGAATTTTAGGTTCCTATCTGATTTCAATATTTTTAAGTCCGCTGATTATAATATTATTTACCGGAAGTATTGCCTTAAATCCGATGATAATTATTTTTGTAATCATTAAAATTATTATTGTTCCGATGATACTTTCGCGTTTTTTATTAATTAAAAAGATTCGCCCGATTACTGAAAAAATAAGAGGAAAGATTGTTGATTGGGGTTTTGCATTGATTATTTATACAGCAGTGGCAATAAACAGGAACATTATACTTACAGAAATAAATTTAGTTTTTTTGTCATCCGTAATTTTATTTTCAGCTATCATTTTAAGCGGAATTGTCCATTATTTATTGGTTAAAAATAAACAAATAAGCCCGATAAATATCAGCAAAAACTTGATGTTAACTGTTAAAAGTTCCGGTTTTGCAATAACCGTAGCTTTAATTTTATTTGAATCAAAGGCGGCTGTTCCGGCAGCTGTAATGAGTATTTTAGTTTTAGTTTGGTTAATTATATTAAACTTTATGTATTCAGTACAACAAGAGAAATGAATGTTTTAACGGTTTTGTTCATTTATGAAATGCAAAGTATATTAATTTTCATATTTTAATTTCAATAAAATTATTACCGAAAAGATTTGCTTAAGTTACAATATTTTAGTAAATTACTTAAAAATTATAAACCTCAAAAATCTAAAAGTCATGAAAAAAAATACTCGTAATGTAATACTTATACCGACTGATTTTTCGGAAGTTTGTGAAAATGCAATTGAACACGGATTAGTTTTGGCTAAAGCTATGGAAAGTCAAGTTTGGTTGCTTCATGTAATAAATAAAGAAACCGACAGCTATTTAGAGGAAAGAAATTTAGATATCGGAAGTATTGATACTATGTTAAATGAAACTGCTCATAAATTTTCAGAAAAATATGATGTACCGGTTGAAGTTTATATTACTTCCGGAAATTTGTTTGAAAAAATCAATGAGGTTAATGATAAACTTGGTGCTAAAATGATTATTTTGGGAACACACGGCAAATTAGGTTTCCAAAAAATTGCAGGCAGTTATGTACTGAAAGTTGTAACTTCAACCGAAACTCCTACGATTGTTGTTCAAAAGAAATCCAATACAGAAGGATACAAAAATATTGTTTTCCCCATAACATCGTCAACACAAGACCGACAAAAAGTTAATTGGGCAGTCAGTATTGCTAAAACATTTAATGCGACAATTCATTTGATACCTAAATTTGAATCAGAAAAATTCCATAAGAACAGAATAATGACAGTTACAAAACAAATCAAGAATATTATGACAGAATACGGAATTAATTTTGTGGATAAAGTTTCATCGCCGGAAGCCGGTAATTTTGCCAAACAAGTAATTGATTATGCTGTTGATAATAATGCCGATTTAATTATGACATTAGTGAATAAAGAAAAAACATTCTTTTTTTCATCATGGGATGAGCAAATAATTTATAATTCATCGCAAATTCCGGTTATATGTATCAATCCTGTATCTACTAAAAAAACATCTTGGGATAAAGCTTGGTAGTCGATAAATAATGAGGAATTGAAAGTTTATGAAGTTGTAAATTTTATTTTAACTTTACAACTTCTGAATTATATATAATTCAGGTTAACGGTAAATAATTTTTATTGTTTCCCGAAACTGTCAATCATTAATTTTCCACTTACAAAGTCTGCAAAATCGCTTAAAGACGGGTCTCTGGCGCCGGTTAATAAAATAATTATCGGAGTTTTTATTTTTGATTTTATCATTTCCGGAAATAATTTTCTGTTTTCAATAAAAAAAGCATTTTTTCCGGTCTGTTTTATGTCTTTTATTAAATCTTCCGCAGAAATATCTTTATCGGCAGTGCCTCCGGCATAATATATTTCAGACATCCATATTTCATCTGTATCTCTTAATGTTTCCGATAATTCTTTAACAAATTCCGAGCGTAAAAATTTGGTTGGTGTATATCCGTGTGGTTGAAACCAAACGATGAGTTTTTCATTCGGGATTTGACAAGCTTTTATTGATGCGGATAATTTTGCCGGATTATGGGCATAATCATCAATAATCGTAATGCCGTTTTTTTTCTTAATTATTTGATGTCGTCTGTAAATACCTTCATAACTCATTAATGCTTTTGAAATATCATTTAAAGAAATACCTAATTTTGCACAAACGGCAACAGCTGCTGCGGCATTTTCAGCATTATGTTTTCCTATTTGATTAATTTTGAAATCAATATCATTAATTTTGAATTCTGAAAAAAAATCAATTTGATTAAAATCAGTGATTCTGAATCCGACTCCGGCATCATAACCGAAATCATTTTTCAATTCTTGAGAAAAATTCTTTGTTCTTTCATGTGAATTATTTACAATCAGTGTTTTTGAATTCTGTTTAAAAACTTTAAACAAGTCGGATAATTCATTTAATTCTTTATGGTCTTTGTCTATATTTAAAATAATACCTATAAAGGGATGATATTTAATAATCGAACCGTCTGATTCGTCGGCTTCGATAACAAGATATTTTCCTGTTCCGGTTACGGCATTTCCGATTTTTCCTTTTTTTTGCAGACTTGTTAATCCTGCTCCCGAAATTAAAGACGGTTTTAAACCGCATTTTTCCAAAATATGAAAAATCATAGCCGTAACTGTTGATTTACCGGAAGTTCCGGAAACGGCAATCGTTTTTTTATGCATACTGACGGCAGCCAACAAATCAGACCGCATAATAACAGGTATTCCTTTTTCTTTTGCTAATTTATACTCCGGTACAGTCGGCTCAATTGCAGTTGAAATGACAACTAAATCAATTTCTTGGTTTAAACCCGATGTATCTTGCGGAAAACATTTTATTCCTATATCTTCGAGCTGTTTTTGTCTGAAACTTTTTTTTGCGTATGAAAATTGCCTGTCAGAACCGGAAATTTCTTTTCCTGTACCTGATAAGTATTGTGCAACTGCACTCATCCCGTCACCGGCAATTCCTATAAAAAATAATTTATTAATATGCTTTAAGTCAATTTTCATGTGTCTA
>DYOF01000044.1 GCA_020720665.1 Acetofilamentum sp.
ATATATTTAACAAATTTACGCTATAAAAATTTAATGTCAAAACAAAGAATAAAAAAGTTGTTTAAACAACCGGGGGAAGAAAATAACTTGCACCTGCCGGCAAAAAAGTTTTGTCGGGTGCAAGCTATCCGGTCAGCACAAAAGCCGGCAATTACTCCCTCCGGTCGTGAGAAAGTTATCGGCTGCCGTATGTTTTGCCTATTTTGTTTATCATCAGAACATTAACATAAATCCTTTGTTTAGTTTTTTATGTTTATCAATTTCTGCTTTTAGAAATTTAGTTTTTTGTTTCGCTATAAATTCACGAAATATTTCCAAATTCTCAGTTTCTTCCGTTTCATTGAGTGCATCTATATATTCAGTTCTATCTTCCGTAAAAATCTTTATTAAGGGTTCATTGTGAAAGAGTTGTATATAATTCATTAATAATCTTGATGTCCTGCCGTTTCCGTCTCCGAAGGGGTGAATATTTATAAAATTATAATGAACGTCTGCTGCAAGTTTCAATATTTCTGTATCCTTTACATTATCAATTTTATCGTTTACAAATTTACACAGTTGTTCTAATAAGTTTGGAACTTTTTTATAATCAGGGAAATATTTTTTATCCACATATACTTGTGCAAGTCGCAAATCTCCTTTTGATGTATCAAAACTACCTAAAACCGTATTTGTAAAACTTCCGGTATTCTTCATCACTAAACCGCCGATTTCTTGAATAAATTCAACAGACAATTTACGTTTTATCTTGGCTTGTTCTTTTATATATTGAAATGCAGCATAATGGTCTTTAATCATTAAATGGTCTTTGAGTGGCTTACCTGCTGCTGTAATATCATTTTCAATTAAAACTTTTGTATCGGTTTCAGATAACGAGCAACCTTCAATTTTCGTTGAATGCCACACTATCGAAATAATACAAAATTTTTCGTAGTCAATCACATCTTGCAAATTGAGGTTTTTATATTCTTTATTTAATTTTTCTAATTCATTCCACATATCATTAAATTTCAAATGTTTAAATAATTTCAAAATTAATTAAATTTATCTGCAAAGTAATAAATATTTTTAAAATCTGTATCAATCAATCCTTTTATCTGGCATAATGTATGGCGGCATGAAACGTCGGGAATTTCTGAGCGGTTTCACTATCAAGGTACAGCGAATTTGTATCCTTGCCTAATTATTTGTTTTGCAGAACAATTATTTTTTTAGTTTCAAAAAACTCATCTTTAAACCATGTGTTAAGTTTAAAAATCTTTGCCGAAGGGAATTCGCTTAATTCCTGCTCAAAATCGCCGCCTTTTAAATATATTAAGGCATTATCGCCCGATTTGAGTTTAATTAAATGTTTAACCGATTCATAAAAAGCAGGAAACGCCGTAACGGCTCTTCCCGTAATATAATTATAGCTTCCGTTTAACATCGTACTTTTTATTTGTTTGGTTCTGACATTTTTTAAATGCAATTCATCAATTACTTCATTAACAATTTTAATTTTTTTGGCAACCGAATCAATTAATGTAAATTTTACTTCCGGAAACATGATTGCCAAAGGTATTCCGGGAAATCCGCCGCCGGTTCCGACATCTAAAACACTTGTTCCTTTTTTAAACCGGATTATTTTAGCTATTGCCGTCGAATGTAAAATATGTCTGACATAAATATTATCAATATCCTTTCTGGAAATTACATTAACATTCTCATTTTTAACTATATATATTTTAGGAAGTATTAAGAATTGCTCAAATTGTTCGCCGGTTAATTCGGGGAAATAGGTTTTAAAGTCTTCGAAATCAAAATTTAATGTCATTGATATTGTGTTTTTTCAATGTGCTTAACAGAAGTTCTCTTGAACGGTGTAAACGCGCTTTTACCGTTCCGAGAGGTAAATCTAATTTTTCAGCAATTTCTCCGTAGGAATATTCTTCAAAATAACGTAAAACGATAATTCGACGATAATCGGGCGGTAATTTTTGCACTAATTTTTTTAAAATTCTTTTTTGTTGCTGACTGACAATTTCCTCTTCCGGATTTAACGAATTTTCAGAAATGATAGACGGTTTAGATTGTTCATTACTAAAATCGACATTTTTGTCGATATAAAAGTCGTTCATCCTTTTTTCAACCGATCGCATGAAATCAATTCCATGATTGGTTGCAATACGAAACAACCAAGTACTGAACGCATAAACCGGTTTATATGTTTCAATCTTTCTGAATGCTTTTTCAAATGTTTCAATGGTTAAATCTTCAGCATCTTCTTTTGAGTTAACCATACGTAACAGCAAGAAATACAGTGCTTCCCTGTAATAACCCATCAATTCGGCAAAAGCTGATTGATCGCCGTTTTTAGCTTTCTCAATCAGTTCAAAATCGCGTTTTGCCTTATCTGAAAAGTTATGGTTTATTTCCATACTATTTTCTTGAAAAACATATTTCTGAAAGATATAAAAATGTTTACAACAGGAATTAAAACATCAAATATAGGAATAAAAATTAAATTTTTCTTTTCATTTAAGTGTCGGGTAAAAATATTATAAATTATTATTTGAAGTATTAATTTTATAATATATGAAAGTATAAGGTACGGATAATTTGCTTCGTTTAAAGCAAATATTAATGAAATATATAAAATCAATAAAGTAAAAACATCAGTTGCCAAAATAATTTTATGTACCGATTTATAGTTGTTTCCGCTTGTTAAATGTCTGCTTTTTTGATGTAAAAATTCCTTCAATGTTTTTTTCGGAACTGAAACCGTAATGCTGTCCGCATTAAAATTAATCTTTGTATTATGCATCCGAGCCGCTTCATTAACAAATAAATCGTCATCTCCCGAAATAATGTGTCGGTGATTTTCAAAACCTTTGTTTTTTATAAACGCCTTTTTTCGATAGGAAAGGTTTCTGCCTACTCCCATATAAGGAATTCCGGCTTTGGCTAAAGATAAGTATTTTAAAGCAATAGTTTGTGTATCAAAGCGAATGTATTTATTAAGCAAGCCTTTTTCATTTTGGTAAGCTCCGTATCCGAGAACAATATCAGTTTGTTCAGTATAAGATCGGGCCATTTCTTTAATCCAATTTTCTGAAACAGGGTAACAATCGGCATCAGAAAATAACAAACAATCATTTTCAGCTGCTTCAATACCTTTAGTTACTGCATATTTTTTACCCTTACTTCCGGTATCTTCTTCCAAATGAATAACTTTCAGATGCTTATACAATTTCGCCTGCTCATTTAAAAAATTCTTTGTTAAATCAACCGAATTATCATTAACAACAATAATTTCAAATTGATTGTATGATTGGTTTAAAAATTTAGGCAAAAACAATTTTAAATTTTTATATTCATCTTTTGCACAGATAATTACGGATACAGGCTCTGAAAAAGCCGGCTCGTTTTCTTTTCTTGTTTTATAAAATAAGCATCTATAAAAAAAAATATATTCAAAAATTTGAATTCCTAAAGCTGCAAAATAAATCGGTATGAAAATTTGTTCAAGCAATTTCTACAATTAAAAAATTAGTCTGTAATTATCGGTTCGTCAATTGCAGTATCTTTATCGTCAAACCCTAAAATATTTTTTGAGATATTTTTAAATTGTTCACGATTTTTAAAAATATCAATCGCAGTATATAATGCCTTCCTAAAAGAATTCGGTGAGGCTTTTCCTTCACCGGCTATTTCAAAGGCTGTGCCGTGTACGGGCGATGTTCGGATTATAGGTAAACCGGCTGTAAAATTAACACCGCTGTCAAATTCAATTGCTTTAAATGCAGTTAAGCCTTGATCATGATACATGGCTAATACGGCATCAAATTTTCTGAATGCTCCTGAACCGAAAAATCCGTCAGCAGGATACGGTCCGATAGCCATGATTCCCTCTTCACGGGCTTTCTTAATTGCCGGACTGATAATATTCAGTTCTTCATCACCGATTACACCTTCTTCTCCGGCATGAGGATTTAAGCCTAATACGGCAATTTTGCCTTTTCTGATTGCAAAATCTTCAAGTAAAGATTGATTAAGTATTCGTATTTTTTTTAAAACATTCTCCTCTGTAATTATTTCAGGAATTTTACGCACAGGAACATGTCCGGCAACAACTCCTATTCTCATATGTTCTCCTAACATTAACATCAATACCTCATCAGTATTGGTTTTGGTTTGAAAATATTCAGTGTGTCCCGGAAAAGTAAAACTGTCTGATTTAATACTTTTTTTATTAATAGGTGCCGTTAATAAAACATCAATTTGATTGTTTATTAAATCTTCGGTAGCTTTTTCTAAAGCATAATAAGCAGCTTCACCGGCTTCGGGTGTTGAGCGTCCTAACTCGATTCGGGTATTTTCGTTTACACAATTAATAATATTGGGTCGTTTAGGATTCGCTTCATCGGCACTGTTAATAATGTTTAAGCTGAAATTTTCAAAATTAATTGCCTTACGATGATATGCGGCTAATTTTGGTGAGCCGTAAACGATAGGAATACACATCTCATTTATTCGTTTATCGGATAAGGTTTTTATAATTATTTCATAGCCTATTCCGTTTATATCTCCGTGTGTAATGCCTACTTTTATTTTATTTTCTGTATTTTCCATTTTTGTTCAAGTGTCTAAAAATTTATAATTAAATAATATGCGAATCGGATGCTTACAATTATTTACAATGCGTATTTTTTCTTGTTCAGAGGAACACTTTCATCAATTTGCAATAAATTAATATCTTCTGTTAATCATTCTCTTTGATATGAAAAAACGTTTAGCTTCGCTGAGCCTTTCAGGGTTCTCATGGGTATTTCATTAAAAAATATTAATTAATCGTTTTGAAGAAATCATACAATAATCTGACACCGAATGCACTACCTCCGGCTGTTCGATACGAATCATTTTTTTCTAAAATAGCAGGTCCGGCAATATCTATGTGTATCCACGGATAATTTGTGAAATGTTCCAAAAATTTTCCGGCTGTAACAGCTCCTGCTTCACTTCCTCCGATATTTTTTAAATCGGCAATTGATGATTTCAGTAATTCTCCGTATTCATCCCAAAACGGAAATCGAACCAATCGTTCATAAACATTATTTCCGCTTTGAATAATCGAATCAAAATTACTTTCATCGGCAGTACCCATAACTACAGCTCCGTATGTTCCGATTGCAACCGCAGCGGAACCGGTTAAAGTAGCTAAATCAATAACTAATTCGGGTTCATAATTTTGGGCAAAACTTAATGCATCAGCTAAAATTAATCGACCCTCTGCATCCGTATTTAGTACTTCTACAAACAAACCGTTGTGCATTTTAATAATATCGCCGGGAACATAAGCCTGAGAATTAACCAGATTATCAGTTGACGGAATTAACCCGATGATATTGACAGGAAGTTTATTTTTGGCAATTGCATAAAATGCTCCTATAACTGAAGCCGCTCCTGCCATATCTAACTTCATTAAATCCATTGAGTTTTTTGTCGGTTTCAGGCTGTATCCGCCTGAATCGTACACTAAGCCCTTTCCGATTAAAACATAAGGCTTCTTATTAACGGCATTTTCAGGTTGCCACTTTAATATCGAAACAGTGGGAGATACTGCGCTTCCTTTGTTTACAGCTAAAATTCCACCCATTTTAAGTTCTTCAATTTTTTCTTTATAAAAAACTTCAACATCAAAACCGGCTTCAATACCTATTTTTTTAATTTGAACAGCCAAATCTGATGAGTTTAACGAAATAAAAGGTTCATTTCCTAAATCTCTTGCTTGAAAAACACCGCTCGAAAGATTTAATAATTCATCAATCTCAATTTGTTTCAGAGTGTCTGAAAAAATATTAATTTCATTAAAAGTATTCTGTTTTTTTTCGGGTTCTTTATAATATTTTAAAAACTGATAGTTACTTAATATCATGCCTTCAATAATCGCTGACACGTCTTCATTCGAGTCTTCTTCAACAATTAATGAAACTGACTTCAGTTTATATTTATTAATTAATTTATTTAAGCAACTGCCTGTATGTCTTATATTTTCTTTGCGGTTTTTAATTTTTCCGTTTTTGATATTAATAAAAAAAAAGAATTTGCTTAATTTATTAATTTCAACAATTGTTTCAACTTGCAATCGGTTAATTATATACCCTTGTTCTTCTTTTGAAATTCCGAAATCTGAGAACTTTATATTCGTTCCGTAAAAAACTAAATTATTTTCAGTTTTAATTGTTTCTTTTTTAAATAAATTTACTGTCATAGAATAATAAAACTTGTATTAAAAACGTAAAATTATAAAAAATACTAATAAAGCCGGAGTTATACAATATATTAATTTTTCAACAGCAATAAAACTTGCACGCATTTTGCAATAACACAATAATATTAATTCATTTCATCATGAAAAGATACATACGGTTTATTATGTTTTTAGCATTACAATTTAATTTTATAATCGGATTTTCTCAAATTAACAATGCTTTCGGACAAGAAGAAGAAGAAGAAGAAACCGAAAAAGAATATATATTTTCGATTCGACTGATTCCGAATCAAAGCGGCGGACTTATTCAATGTCTTATTCTTAAAGGAGATATAAAAAAGCCGGAGAAAATATTACTGCTGACAACAAATAGTTGGGTTATGCAAGCAACCGGCTACGAAAGTTCCAAAGCAAACCCTAAAACGGAAAACCTCATACAAAAATACAAGATTTTTGAAATCCCCGAAGAAGTAACAAAAACAGGGGAAAAGGAAATTCTGTTTTATTCGCTAAAGAAAACCGAAGCTATTCTTAATAATTTATGGCGTTTAAAATATTCAGAATACCCCTATTATAATCCTGAAAAAAATAATGATAAAGGTTGGGCAAGACATTCAGATTTGAATATCACCTGGTTACCGTCAGAAGCTCAAATGCGAATATTAAATGAATACGGAATTGAAAATTTCGGTGATTTTATTTCTGAAGAAAATACGTTCAGATTACTCAGAGATGTCAGAGATAAAGATTGGCAAACCCGTTATATACAAAGTGCCGGAGTATCATTTCAGACAAATGAAGACAGTACATCAAATCATCCTTAACATTTAATTTATAACTTAAGCGGTTAATATAAAAACACTTAACTTTTCTTATTTAAAAGATATAATAAAAAACAAATTAATATTAATAAAAGTTATATTTTTGCATTATTATTTATCGAAATAATTTCTAAACAGAAAACGAATGTCAAAAATAATAGCTCTTGCAAATCAAAAAGGTGGAGTAGGAAAAACAACAACCGCAATAAATTTAGCAGCAAGCCTTGCCGTTTTAGAACAAAAAGTCTTAATCGTTGACGTTGATCCGCAAGCAAATGCAACTTCAGGTACCGGATTTGATTTAAATACAATAGAACACAGTATTTACGACTGTTTTATAGGAAATATCGAACCTAAAGATGTCATTCTTAAAACACCGATTGAAAATTTAGATATCCTGCCTTCGCACATTGATTTGGTAGGTGCTGAAATTGAAATGCTTGATCACGAAAACAGAGAATATATATTAGATAAAGTGATTAAAAAAATAAAAGATCCTTATGACTATGTTTTAGTAGATTGTTCGCCTTCATTAGGCTTATTAACTTTAAATGCACTTACAGCTGCCGATTCAGTACTAATTCCCGTTCAATGTGAATATTTTGCTTTGGAAGGATTAGGGAAGTTGTTAAACACCATACAAATGATTCAAAAGAATATAAATACAGAATTAAGTATTGAAGGTTTCCTTTTAACTATGTATGATGCTCGTTTACGACTATCAAATCAAGTTGCAGCCGAAGTTCGAAAACATTTTGAAAATATGGTTTTTGATACCATCATTCAAAGGAACACAAAACTAAGTGAAGCACCGAGTTACGGAATGGCTGTTATACAATATGATGCCAATTCAACCGGTGCAATAAATTATTTGAATTTAGGAAGAGAACTGTTAGAACGTAACAAAAATAATAATTAATAAAGAAAATTAACGAATGGCACAAAAAAGTCCCTTAGGTAAAGGTTTAGGCGCATTAATTGATAATTCAAAATTTGAAAAAAAAAGTGTTGAAGAAGCAATTTCAACCGGTGCTGTTGCAGAAATTGACATTGAAAAAATAGAATTGAATCCGTTTCAACCCCGTTCGGAATTTGATGAAGAAGCATTAAACGAACTTAAAATTTCAATTCTGAAACATGGTATAATACAACCGATTACAGTCAGAAAATCAGCAAACGGAAATTTCCAATTAATATCCGGAGAACGTCGCTTGAGAGCTTCAAAAGATGCCGGGTTACAGAAAATCATCGCATTTGTCAGAAAAGCAGACGATCAAGAAATGCTTGAAATGGCATTAATTGAAAATATTCAAAGAGAAGACCTTAATGCCATTGAAATTGCAGTTTCATACCAAAGATTAATTGACGAATGTAATTTAACACAAGATAAATTGGGTGACAGAGTAGGAAAAAAACGCTCAACGATAACCAATTATTTAAGACTTTTAAAATTACCCGATGTTATTCAATCCGGTTTACAGAAAAAAGAAATCAGCATGGGGCATGCACGTGCATTAGTAAATATTGAGGATGAAGATAAACAAATTACAACTTTTGAGAAAATAATCAGTCGTCAGCTTTCCGTAAGAGAAACAGAAAACATAATAAGAGAAATAAATTTTCCGTTAAAAAAAGAAAATAAAAAGGTACCCAAAATGAAATTACCGGAAAACATGCTTCAATTTAAAAATAACTTATCCGATATTTTGAAAAGTAATGTCAGTATCAAAAGAAATAACGCCGGAAGAGGCAGCCTTACAATTTCTTTTACATCTGATGATGAATTTAATAAACTTAAAGACACTCTCTCTAATTTGAAATAAATAATGATTTATCGAATTATTTTAGTTTTTCTGCTGTCAATTAATTTATTAAAATATTCATCAGCTCAAACAGATTCTACACAACTGAAAAATACCGAAGAAAAAAAACGTTTTTCAGAACGAATGGAGAGTTTTAAAACGAATAAGCCCCTGCAAGCATCATTACTTTCATTAGCAGTACCCGGCGGCGGTCAGGTTTACAATAAACAATATTGGAAATTACCTATATTTTACGGAGCTTTAGGAAGTATTGCATTTACTTTCGACATTTTCAACAAGAAATATCAAAAATATAAAGACGGATTGATTGAACACCAAAATTATATAGCTGCACTCGGAACTGATTCAGCATTTTTTCCGGTGTTATTTCCGCCCGAAACTGAAGAAAATTTACTTACAGTTTCAAAAGATAAATTCAGAAGAAATCGAGATTTATCGGGATTAATATTCCTTGCCGTATATGCTTTAAATATAATTGACGCAACCGTTTACGCACACTTATCGGATTTTGATGTAAGCGACGATTTATCAATAAAATTCAGTCCGGAAATAATGCCTCTCTACGCTGTTAAAAACAAAAATACCGTAGGTTTATGCATAACACTTAAATTTTAACTAAATAATGTTTGCAAAAAACAATTTTAGGAATATTCTTTGTAACATTGCAATGTATATAATTAAAGTAAGAATTTTTTAAACTCATATATTTATCACATGAAAACCTTAATTTCAACAATATTCTTTTCTCTTTTTTTCATTTCAGTATTCGGACAACAAAGTAATAACAATAGCGAAACCGATGATTTTGATGCAATTGCTCAACAAACTGATTATTTAGACGAACTTATCAACAATTGGTATGTAAAACGAAGCATGAATTCTAATGACAATACTAATCTTCAAGTAAATACAAGCGATTCTGAAATTATTACGCCCGATTCGGTTTATATTCAACGATTATTCAAACTCCCGACTTTAGTGCCCATTTCATATAATGACCAAGTAAAAAAATGGATTGAATTCTATACAAAAAACACATCTTACAGAAGATATTTATTAGGAATGACCGATTTTTATCTGCCATATTTTGAGCAAATTTTCGATAAATATGATTTACCCTTAGAACTAAAATATATGTCAATTATAGAATCAGGGCTAAATCCTCGCGCACGTTCTCGCTCCGGAGCAGTAGGTTTATGGCAATTTATGTACCCTACCGGAAAAATGTACGGATTAGAAATTAATTCGTATGTTGATGAACGAATGGACATAATAAAATCAACCGATGCCGCTGCCAGATATTTAAGAGATATGTATAAAATTTTCGGCGATTGGACGCTTTCAATAGCAGCATATAACAGCGGTGCAGGAAATGTTAAAAAAGCTATCAGCCGTTCGGGAGGCAAAACAAATTTTTGGGAAATCTATCCGTTCCTGCCTAAAGAAACCAGAGGCTATATACCGGCATTTATTGCAGCATTATATTCTGTAAATTACCATAAAGAACACAATATTCAACCAAAAGAAATTGATATGACATTGGTTTCTGATACAGTTATGATAACTAAAAAATTACATCTGAAACAAGTATCCGAATTTTTAAAAATTGATTTCGACCAACTCACACTTTTAAATCCTCAATATAAAAAGCAAATAATTCCCGGACATTATAAAGCCTACCCTCTCCGACTGCCCTTTGAAAAAGTTAGCGACTTTTTAAACTCCGAAGAAGAAATTTACAAATATAAAGACAGTTTATATCTTACCGATCAAGTTACTATTATTGAAGCATCCGTTGATGACAGACCGGATTCTGATTACAGTTATTCACCGCCGAGCAAAAAAGGAACAAAAAAATTGTATTATACCATAAAATCCGGTGATACATACAGTAATATTGCCGAATGGTATGACGTTTCCGCTAACGATTTGCAATATTGGAACGGAATAAAAAGCAATAAACTTCAAATCGGTCAAAAAATTGAAATTTGGGTTAATGAGTCAAAATATGAGCATTATAAAAATGTAGATACCATGTCAAACACTCAAAAAGAAAAAACAAATACCATTTCATCAAATCCTAAAAATTCAACTGTCGTAAAACCCGACAAAAAGAAACATGTTACTTATATTATTAAATCGGGCGATAATTTATGGTCAATAGCAAAAAATTATCCCGGCGTATCTGCCGAAAATATTAAAGAAATTAACAGTTTTAAAGATGAAGATTTAAGGTCATTAAAAGTCGGTCAAGAAATTATTATAAAAAATAAGTAGAATTTTAAATAATAACTGCAACAGATATAAAGTGAACGCTGTTGAATTTTCATGATACGACCTATGACTCCCAAAAAGATACTGATATTTATTGCATCTGTTTTTTTTATTCTGTTAATACTTTCAGTCGTTTTTCCAAAAAACGGGATTAAGCTGCCCGGAAAAATCAGTTTAAATTTTATTGATTTTGAAGATCTTATAAACCCTCCGAAACAACAAAAAAAGGACATTTCCGATATCCTTGAATTAACAAATTTAAGTGAGAAAGAAGACACATCTGCTTTTGAAATTAAAAATAACTCACAGTTCGACTCTGTCATGATTGATTCTCAATATGTTTATTATGACCCTGTTCCGATTCGAATAGATTCGGTTGTTCGATATATTGAATTCCCTGACAACAGCCGTAGCAGTCTGGATAGATTTTTTGAAATTTTGGCAACGATTAAAAACGAAAACAAAATCGTTCGTATTATGCATTATGGTGATTCTCAAATAGAAACCGACAGAATAACAGATTATTTCAGATATAAACTACAAACACAATTCGGCGGTGTAGGTCCGGGTTTGGTTCCTGCTGTAAAGGCTTTCGATTTCAAATCGCCTATGATTCATACCTTTACAGGAAATTGGAAAAGGTACACCGTTTACGGCAGAAAAGATACAAGCGTTAGGCATAATAAATTTGGCATGTTAGGAAGTTTTTCAAGATTTACGCCGATAACATCCGATACTGCAAAAAATTACATTAACAATGACGCATTAATGCCTCATAAACTTAAATCATATGCTCAAATTACAATAACACAATCGCCCTATTCTTTTATCACAACTAAACAGTATCAACGCTGTAAAATGTTTTACGGAAACAATAAATCACCCTTTAAAGTAAAGGTTTATAAAGATGATATTTTACTTTCGGACGAAACCGTTGACACCGTTAAAAATTATTCTGTAAAGACTTGGAATCTAAACACTGCTCCTGAAAACCTGCGTTTTGAATTTGAAGCAGAAGACAGCCCGGATATTTACGGATTTTCATTAGAAGGATTATCCGGAATAAATGTTGATAATATCGGAATGAGAGGTTCCGGCGGTATCATTTTCACACTGATGAATCTGAGCATGCTCAGTCAAATGTATCAACAGTTAAATACAAAATTACTAATCTTACAATTTGGCGGTAACATAGTTCCGGGAGAACAAAAAAATTATGACTTTTACAGAAAAAGTTTTTCAAGACAATTGAAAACAATAAAAAAAATTGCTCCCGATATCAGTATTTTAATCATAGGCTTAGCTGATATGTCTAAAAAGGAAGACGAATTATACGTAAGCTATCCGAATATTAAATTGATAAGAGATGCTCTGAAACAAGCCGGATTTGAAAACGATTGCGCATATTGGGATATGTATGAAGCAATGGGCGGTGAAAATTCAATGCCGAGTTGGGTGTTTCATGACCCGCCTTTAGGCGAAAAAGATTTCACTCATTTTACACCTCAAGGTGCACGCTATATTTCAAAAATGTTTTACAACGCATTTATGTATGAATATAACAATTATTTAAAGAGAAGAAAGTAAAAATGAGAAAGATACCCTATTTATTAATTGTTCTTATTTCCTTTTCAATTAAGTTAAATGCTCAAAATGAAGATTTTTCAAACTACGGCTATGATTTTATCAGAACAGATAAAAACAAAATTGAATTTCCGGCTGACAGCAGTAATTTTGAAAATCTGTTTTTTAAACTCGACCGTCTCATTAAAACCGGTGAAGGAAAAATAAACATTGTTCATATCGGCGGTTCACATATACAATCAGGATTTTATACAAGTGTTGTAAGAAAAAAAATGCAAACTTTTTTCCCCGGTTTAAATGCCGGAAGAGGTTTATTGTTTCCGTTTAAAATGGCAAATACAAATTATCCTAAAAATTATTCTTTTAACTGGACAGGAAATTGGGAAACATGCAGAAATGTAGAAAAAAAAGACTGTTCCTTAGGACTAACCGGAATATCGGCAACAACACATGACAAAAATTCAATTATTGAATTAAAACTCAATCCGAATTACTTAAATTATGATTTTAACCGAATTCTTATTTTTAATGAAACAAACAATCAATCATTCAAAATTGAACCCTTAAATATTATCGGAGATTTCAAAATCACAGAATATCCTGAAAAAGATTATACAGAAATCATTACAAAAAATTATCAATCTGAATTTACATTCAAAATTATTAAAACAGACAGTTTACAAAATTTTTTTTCACTCTACGGAATTTACACAGATAATGATAACTCCGGAATTATTTATAACGATGCCGGCATAAACGGTGCCGGTATTTCGTCATTTTTAAAATGTAACTTATTGGAAACGCAAATAGAAATACTTAATCCCGACCTAATTATCTTGTCATTAGGAACCAATGATACATACACTCAGAATTTTAATTCGGCAACTTATAAATCAACCTACAAAGAGCTTATTCATAAAATAAAAAATGCCGTTCCCGATGCGGCAATATTAATTACTGTTCCCAATGACAGTTATTACCGCCGAAAATATCCGAATGCAAATACAGCTTTGGCTGAAGAATGTATTTATGAATTGGCTAAAGAAAAAGCATGCGGAATCTGGAACTTTTATCAAGTAATGGGAGCTTATAATTCAAGCTTTTTATGGCATAAAGAAAAACTGATGCAAAACGATTTAATTCATATGACAACAAGCGGTTACAATATAAAAGGAAACTTAATGTTCGATGCACTTTTAAAAGCATACGATAGACATATTGATGAAACACCCATGTAAAACGAATTTTTACACACAAGTGTATTACTACCGGAAAATATTATTTACATGCAGAATAATAAAGGTGTTCCTATCTGCTGAGAAAAACAAGCATAATAAATAATAATAAACATTTAAATTGCAGAATATTAATTAATTACAAATATTTAGACAGATGAATATAATTAAAGGTTTTACATGCAAGACCGGATTTTTTCGCTTAAAAATTATGATTAATTAATTGTTCAATTTCAAATACAAAAAATTTAGTTTTTTATATTTGCATTTCTGATTTATGAATGATTTTTTTCGAAATATTTTTGTATTTAATCAAGATGCCCCTTTAATCTTTACCAGATTCTATTTTTGGGCTTTCTTTGCAGTTGTTCTTGCCGGATATTCCGTAATTTATAAAAAAGAAAAACCGCGAAATGCCTATTTATTTTTAGTCAGTTTATTTTTTTATTACAAAACAAGCGGCATTTTTTTCCTTTTATTAATCTTCTCAACCCTTGTTGATTTTTTTATCGGAAAAGCCATTTACAAATCGGATATAAAACACAAAAGGAAACTTTTACTCGCTTTAAGTATTGTTGTTAACCTTTCTGTTTTAGTTTATTACAAATATTCAGGTTTTTTTTCAGAAAGCATAAATTATTTATTCGGAATTCAAACAGAACCGGTTGATTTACTTGCAAAATGGACCAATCAATTTGCAGGAACCCATTTTACTATAGATAAAATTATTCTTCCTGTCGGAATTTCGTTTTTTACTTTCCAAACCATCAGCTACTCGGTAGATATTTATCGCAGAAAACTTAAACCGGTTGACAGTATAGTCGATTTCGGTTTCTACGTTTCCTTTTTCCCGCAATTGGTTGCCGGACCCATTGTAAGAGCATCTGAATTTATACCGCAATTATATAATAAATACAATGTTACAAAAGCCGAATTCGGTTTTGCCGTTTTTATGATTTTAAACGGATTAATAAAAAAATTAGTAATTGCCGATTTTATTGCTGTAAACTATGTTGACAGAGTTTTCGGAAATCCGATGACTTTCTCAGGCTTTGAAAATTTAATGGCACTCTACGGATATTCGGTACAAGTATATGCCGATTTTTCAGGATATACCGATGTAGCAATCGGAGTTGCTCTATTAATGGGATTTCGCTTACCGACAAATTTTAATTCTCCGTATAAAGCACTTCATACAGGCGAATTTTGGAAACGATGGCATATTTCTTTATCAACTTGGTTGAAAGATTATTTGTACATTCCTTTGGGAGGCAATCGTAAAGGAAACCTACGAACCGATATTAATTTAATGCTGACAATGTTGCTCGGAGGATTATGGCACGGGGCAAGTTGGCAATTTGTAATTTGGGGCGGTTTAAACGGAATCGGAATTTTAATATATAAGTTTTGGCAGAAAATAAGCCCTTTCTCAGGAAATAATTCTTGGGCAATTCGGTTTTATGCAATATTTCTGACCTTTAATTTCATTACACTTACTCGAATATGGTTTCGTGCACAAACTATGGAAGCGGCAAACGGAATTATGCATCAAATAACTCATGCATTTAATTTTAATCATTTCGGAGAAATACTTTTAGCCTACAAAAATATCTATGCGATGATAATTTTTGCACTGATTATTCATTGGCTGCCTGTAAAAACAAAAGAAAACTATAAAACCATTTTTATACAATCACCGCAATGGGCACAAGCTGTTGTTACGGTAACTGCCGTATTTATCATTTGGCAGGCTCGAACAGCTGATTTACAACCTTTCATTTACTTTCAATTTTAAAATTTAAGCACATGGCTGCGCATAAAAAACATAACTTACCTGATAACATTATTTATTCACCCGAAGTTATTGAATTTGTTACTATTGCCAACGAATATTGTTTACTTTTAGAGGGTTTGAATGAGCTTAGCCGTGAAGAATTTATTGAACAAAGCTATAAACTGTTAACACTTTTACATTTGAAAGCAATTGTGCTACCAAAACCTGCAAATGTTTCTGACGCCGAAACCGAAACTTTTATGAACGAAGCCGATTGGCATTTTATTGATCAAGGTATCAGCACAAAATTAGGAAGTTTGGAAACCTTTAACGAACTTGTTGAACCCGCCCGACCTAATGTTCCCCTTGAGCTTAGCTTATCGGAATGTATGACAGATACATATCAAGATTTAAAAGACTTTACACAACTTTACCAATTCGGCAATGAAGAAGCCATAACCATAGGACTATGGGAGTGTAAAACAAATTTTGAACAAATTTGGGGACCTCGCATTATTATCGTTATGAAAGAATTTCACAATTTACTTTACAGCGATACTGAAATTAACGATGAAACTGATAATACCGAAAACCTCGAACAAAATAACGACAATTGGCTTGATGACCGATTTTAAATTGATTTTTACCGATTTACTTTATTTTTTAAATATTGTAAAAACTATTTGTAAATTACACCGAATAACAAAAACTTTAAGTATAAAATTCTTAAAATAATAATCAAATCATTCAGCATTTGAAATGCAAAGCCCTAATTATCATACATATTATCAAAATGAAATTTCAGAAAAAATTATAAACTACACTTTAAATTTCATAAGTGTTATATCTATTCCCATTGTTATTACTGCATATCTTGCAATTGAAAATAGTCAAT
>DYOF01000045.1 GCA_020720665.1 Acetofilamentum sp.
GAACCGATTGATTTATTAGCACATGAACCGATTGAACCGGATGAAATTGAAAAATTAATGCAATGAATTTTTTGCAGGCAGAATTTTCCGAATTTTAATCCGAATAATATAGAAAAATAGATATAAGTTTTAAATTTAGCGGCGTTTAAAACAATACAATTAAAATAAATCAATGCCAAAAAGCAGAAGAAATGCAAAGCAATTTATCTGACTTTTTAATAAACTACAATTTTTACAGAAGGCATTCGGGTTTACGCAAAAAACTTCACCCCGTAGAATAAAACTTGTTTTTTTTGTGGCAAGTTATATTATAAGAATTATTCAACGGGGTAAATGTAAAAGCACCTATTAACGCTATTGAAAAATGGTTTAATGTTTAAGGAAAATCCTGTGCAGTATAAAAATATAGTATTAAGTTTGCTTCACAGTAAGCAAGAAAAAAAACAACAACCTTGTGAACGGCGAAGCCCTCACTGTAAGTAAACTTGACAATTATTTACAAATTTTTAGACACGTGAAACAAATTTTAATAGTAATAATCGCAATTTTATCATTGACCTTTATTGTAAAAGGTCAAAATGATACTATACAAAAAATTCGATTTATAAATGTTCAAACCGGTTTTATTGGTGATAATTACAATTCTGCCGGAATAAGATTTAAAACGGAATATTCAAAACAAATAAAAATAAAAAGAAATTGGTATTTAGGAACTTTGTTTGAAATGAAATTACACCAATTTGAACATACACAATATGATATTGACGAATTTAGTAATCATAAACCCGATATACCCGCTAATACTTTTATATTAGCAGAACGTTTTGCTTATAGATTTGAACTTTGGAATGATAGAATTTCTTGGAATTTTGGATTAGCGGCAGGTGTTTCATACCTTCATCGGCACGAAGTTAATTTGTTAATGCCGATATTTTTAGCAGAGATTTCGCTAAACATCAGATTAACAAAACGATTATATATTGAAACTGCCCCTTTAATCATTTTTCCACCCATATCAACAGTCTATTATTCATTTAGAAATTATGATGAATATACTGATTATTACGGAATTAATATGTTTCCGGTAGGTTTAAGATATAAATTTTAAAAATAAGCCGTCAATAAAAAATATTGACGAAACAAAAATTGATGTTTATTCAAGATATTATCCGCCTATGCGATTGTCAATCGTTTTATCATGACAGTAAAGACTTTGAGGTGAAAACGCCAAACACTGAATATGTTTTTTATTCATTAAAAAAGCCTGATTACAAAATTGTTAATCAGGCTTTTTAGTAGCGGGGGAAGGACTCGAACCTACGACCTTCGGGTTATGAGCCCGACGAGCTACCAACTGCTCCACCCCGCAATATATTTTATGTGTATAAGAACTCTTTCGTTTTTTGAACTGCAAATGTAAAACTATTTTTTCACAGTGTCAAATAAAACTTCATTTTTATTTTATTTTTGTAAGATTTCAACAGCTTTTTGCAAATCGTCATCAATTGTTCTGATAATTGGGAAATAACCTTCATTATCAATAATATTTCGGGCAATATAAGCCTTTAACTGAGTATTAATTACTTTTTTCGATAATTTTAAATCGTGAGTATTGCTTATGACCCCTTTTTGTTCTGAATACTTTAAAAATTGGTTCAAAATATTAATTTTATCAAGATAAGCATTTATTTCTTCTGCTGATTTTAATTTCTTTAAAGTTTCACGGTTGTTATCTGAATAGGACAAAGCAAATGAATAAATTAATCCTTTAGAAGTAATTTGTTTAAAAAATTCTGTAAATGAAACGGTATCAATAGGAACAAAAATATCAGGCATAATACCTCCTCCGCCGTACAGAACTTTCCCTTTTTCCGTTAGGTATTTAACCGAATCGGTATATGTTGCATTATTTTCATTAACTAATTCACCGTCTTCTGCTCGATGGTAAATATCTGAATAGTATGATTCAAATCCGTTTTTATATGGTTTTTGAATGGATCTGCCGAGCGGCGTATAATATTTTGCTGTAGTTATTCGTATTCCGGAATTGTCAGAAAACCCAAATTCTTCTTGAACCAGCCCTTTCCCGAAAGAACGTCTTCCGATAATTGTACCTCTGTCGTTATCTTGAACGGCACCGGCAACAATCTCACTGGCTGAGGCAGACCATGAATTTATTAAAATAATTAATTCAGTATCAATTAAAAAATCATTATCCGTTGCTTTATAATTAACCTGTTCTCTGAAATCGCCTTTGGTATAAACAATCATTTTCCCTTTCGGAAGAAATTCGTCTGTAATATTTACTGCAGCATCAATATAACCGCCTCCGTTATCTCTTAAGTCTAAAACTAACCGGCTCATTCCGGCTTGCTTTAATTTAGCTGCTGCCTCCATAAATTCGCTATATGTAGTACCTGCAAACTGACTTATTTTTATATATCCGGTTTTATTATTCAGCATATATGATACATCAACGCTATATAAAGGAATCTTATCTCGTATAATATCAAAAAAGATTAAATCTTTAATGTTTTTCCTCTTTATACCTATTTTAACTTTAGTTCCCTTCGCACCTTTTAAATTTTTTATAACATCATCGTTTGTTATACCTATGCCGGCAAATAACGAGTCATTTATTGTAACAATTCTGTCTCCTGCAAGAACGCCGATTTTTTCAGACGGACCTCCTGAAATTGTATTTATAATTAAAATCGTATCTTCTTGAATGTTAAATTGAACACCTATTCCTTCAAAATTTCCGTTTAAACTTTCATGTGCTTCTACATTAATTTTTGGAGGGAAATAACTTGTGTGCGGATCAAAAAATTTTAAAATTTGAGGAATAATTACCTCTTCGATACTGTCAACTGACATTTTTTTTACATAATTTTCTTCCAGTAATCGTAATATTGAGTTTATTTTACTTGGTTTATTAATGTTAAAAGCTGCTTGTTGTGTTGATTGTTGTGAAGGAATCAGTTTGTTTCCGATAAATATTCCGATAACAATACTAAAAGCTATTAAAACCGGCAGATAGCTTTTTATTTTTGAAGAGTTATGATTTTTATTATCATTTTGCTTTGTCGATAATATTTCATTATTATCTGACTGATTGTTTCCTTGCATCTTATGTTATAATTTCATTTCTAAGTTAATAATTTCTATCCCGGCACGTTTTAAAATATCTAAACCATCCGTTATTCTGTATTTTTCATCGAAAACTACGCGTTTAATTCCTGATTGAATAATTAATTTTGAACATTCCATGCAGGGAGATGTGGTAACGTATAATGTAGCACCTTCGCTGCTGTTATTCGATTTGGCTACTTTTGTAATGGCATTTGCCTCTGCATGCAAAACATAGGGTTTGGTTGATTGATTTTCATCTTCACAAATGTTTTCAAAGCCTTCAGGGGTTCCGTTGTATCCGTCAGAAATAATCATTTTATCTTTCACAATTAAAGCCCCTACTTTACGGCGTTCGCAATATGAGTTTTCTGCCCAAATGTGAGCCATTCTTAAATATCTCTCGTCAAGTTTGAATTGTTTATCGTACTTCATTTAACATTTGTTTAACTGTATTAAATATTCCCACTGTATCGTAGCCGCATAAGTTATAGAGTTCTTTTTGTGTTCCGTGTTCAATAAATTTATCAGGAATACCGAGTCGTTTGATATGTGCATGATAATTATTTTCTGACATAAATTCAATTACGGCACTTCCGAAACCTCCTTTAATAACACCGTCTTCTAATGTAATAATTTTATTGAATTTTTTAAAAATTGAATGTAAGAGTTTTTCGTCGATTGGTTTTACAAATCGCATGTCGTAATGAGCAACACTCAAATTTTCTTTTGAAAAATCGTTTTTTAACTCGCTTACTAAATTTCCGATTGCACCTATACTAAGAATTGCAATTTGATTGCCGTCTTTTATTAATCGACCTGTTCCTGTCGGAATTTCTGTGAGTTCTGTTTTCCATTCCGGGGTAACACCATTTCCTCTGGGGTATCGGATACTATACGGACCCTTATCGGGCAATTGTGCCGTGTACATCATATTTCTCAAATCGGCTTCGTCCATCGGAGCGGCTACAATCATATTCGGAATAATTCGCATATATGCCAAATCGAAAGCACCGTGATGTGTTGCACCGTCGTCACCTACGACACCTCCCCTGTCAAGACAAAAAACAACATTTAATTTTTGTAACGCTACATCGTGAATAACCTGATCGTAAGCTCTTTGCATAAACGTAGAGTAAATATTGCAAAAAGGTAACATTCCGTCAACAGCCAGTCCGGCAGAAAACGTAACGGCATGTTGTTCTGCAATACCGACATCAAAAGCTCTTTCCGGAAAAGCATCCATCATAATTTTCATGGAAGAGCCGGAGGGCATTGCCGGGGTTATACCGACTATTTTAGGATTTAATTTTGCTAATTCTACCAAAGTATGACCGAATACATCTTGAAATTTTGGTGTTTTATTTGATTCTGATTCTGAATTAATTCGTTCGCCGGTGTTTTTATTAAACAATCCCGGAGCGTGCCAAGTTGTTTGGTCTTTTTCGGCAACTTCAAAGCCTTTGCCTTTTTTTGTAAGAATATGAAGTAATTTCGGACCTTTAATGTCTTTAAGGTCTTCTAAAATCTTAACTAATTGATTGACATCGTGACCGTTAACGGGACCAAAGTATCTTAAATTCATGGCTTCAAACAGATTGCTTTGTTGCATTATAATTGATTTTACGCCATTTTCAATTTTTTGAATAAACGCTCGTGTATTCGGTCCGAACTTTCTAATTTTCCCGAGAATATTCCAAATATCATCTTTAACCTTGTTGTATGTTCTTGAAGTTGTAATATCCAACAGGTATTGATTTAAACCACCGACATTCGGGTCTATTGACATGTTATTGTCATTCAGAATGATAAGTAAGTTTGAATTTTGTACTCCGGCATTATTCATTCCTTCAAAAGCTAATCCGCCGGTCATAGCTCCGTCACCTATAACAGCAATTACATGCTTGTTTTTTTCCTCTTTAATGCATGAAGCAACAGCCATTCCTAAAGCCGCAGAAATTGAAGTTGAAGAGTGCCCGACACCAAAAGCATCATATTCACTTTCAAAAATGGAAGGAAAACCGGATATCCCGTTTAATTTTCGGTTTGTGTCAAATAAATCTCGTCTGCCGGTTAATATTTTGTGTCCGTATGCCTGATGACCGACATCCCAAACAATTTTATCGGCAGGGGCATTGAAAACATAATGAAGAGCAACGGTTAATTCAACAACGCCCAAACTTGATGCAAAATGCCCCGGGTTGGTTGAAACAATATCAATAATAAATTTTCGCAATTCTTTTGAAATTGCAATCAATTCTTCATCTTTATATTTTTTCAGGTCTTCCGGAGAATTAATTTTCGGGAGATATTTATATTGGTTCATCGTTAAATACAAAAATTAAATGCAAAATTAACATAAATTATCATTACAGAAACGAGAATACCGGGAAGATGTTGTTTCGTTTACTTTTAATCAATACAGAAACTATTTTTTAATAAACGTTTCGGTTTTATTATCGTAATTTAAAAAATACGTACCCGGTTTCAATGTCGAAACTTTAATATTATCAGAATTACCGGTTTTAATAAGTTTTCCGTAATAATCATATATTTCATAAGAAGTATTATCTGAGAAAAATATTTGGTCGATAACTTTACCGCCGTTGCCGGGAATAAATGTAATTTCACGAGCCGAGTTTGTATATTCGACGGAGTTGGAATATCGGGCTTTATTGTTACAACCGATTTGTTTTACTCTGAATTTATTTTTTCCGGTATGTAAATTAATGTCAAAACTATAACGATTCAAAGAGCCGGTTCCTTTTCCGTCAGTTGTTCCTACCTGAATCCATTTATTCCATTTAAATTGTTCTATATCAAAAGGCAAAGCACCGTGTTCTTTCATTGTTGCCCATTTTAGTACACCGATTTTATCAATCGTCAGATATTGAATTTCAAATGTGCTTTCGGGTGTTAAAACTTCCGGATTCAAGACTCTTGGTTTGCAGTCATCTTTGTGATGTATCAAAATTTCAAGCAAATCGCCGTATTTAAAATTATAAATACTTAGGTCAATTTCAAAGAAAGAAGAATGAATTTCGTCGGTAGTTGTATTTCCGTTTACCAATATCTCTGTAACACAAAAACCGACACCGGAGATAGTGTATGGATTTTCGATATAAATATTTTCACCTTTATATATTCCGTTTAATTTTAACTGTGCGTCTGAGCGGTTTAAATTCAGCAAGATAAAATAAACAAGCAATATAATAATTTTATTGAAAAATTGAATTTTCATTAAAGGATTAAGCAAATTAAAATATTAACCGACAAATATACTTACTATAATTTTAAAACATAACAATAATTCAGGAATATTGCTCAATTAACTTTAAAAGCTCTTCAACTGCATCTTCTTCCGGGATATTTCGCTTTATAACTTCTTGCTTTTTATAGAGTGTAATTTTCCCTTTGCCTGTACCTACGTATCCGAAATCTGCGTCTGCCATTTCTCCGGGACCGTTAACAATGCAACCCATTATACCAATTTTTAAACCTTTAAGATGTGCTGTTCGGGCTTTAATTTTTGCAGTTGTTTCTTCTAAATTAAATAATGTTCTCCCGCATGAGGGACAAGAGATGTATTCTGTTTTAGTAATTCGAGTTCTGCAAGCTTGCAGTATTCCGAAACTGAGTTCACGAACCTTGCTCAGATTTTCATCATTTGTGTGTATCCAAATGCCGTTTCCGAATCCGTCCATAAACAATGCTCCGATAATTGCGGAAGCCTCTGTTAAATGATATTCGTTATATATAGGTATATTGAATTTAATAATAACCGGGTTATTAATTTTTTGCTCGATTAAGTATATAAAAAATGTTCTGGCAGCATGTACAGGAGAAACAGAATTTGAAACATCAAGGATGTACACAAAGTTATTTTTGTTTCCTGTTGATTTAAAATTATGGTGAATAAAATCCTGACTGTCAATGCTTATAAAATTTATTTTTTTGTTTCCGGATGTTTCTTGCAAAATTTCTTTTTTTGAAATAAATTCAGAAGTTTCATGAATAAAAACATAATCTGATGATAAATCCGTTTCTTCGAACGATTTTAAAATATCGTTATAATTGTATCCGCATTGTAATATTTCAACAGAATCTTCTTTTTTAATATCTGAAATAACTACGGGAGCATAGTCTCCGCCGATAGTTTCAACAGCAAAAGTTTTTCTTTTAGAATATTCAAATCCGTTAAAATTAAATGACTTTAAGTTTATTAAAGGCTTATATAAGCTAAGTTTATCAGGCTTAAAAATATTGATTAAAGCATTTGCAACCGAAATTTCTTTTTCGGGAGCCTCTGTCAGAGAAACTCGAATGGTATCGCCGATACCGTCGGCTAACAGAGTTCCTATTCCTACGGCTGATTTAATTCTTCCTTCTTCATCATTTCCGGCTTCTGTAACTCCCAAATGAATAGGGTAATACATATTTTCTTTTTTCATTGTTTCAACAAGTAATCGAACGGATTGAATCATAACTATAGGATTACTTGCCTTCATTGAAATGACGACTTGATTATAATCTTCTGTTTTGCAAATTCTCAGAAACTCCATTGTCGATTCAGTCATTCCCATAGGTGTATCGCCGTAACGACTTAATATTCTGTCGGAAAGCGAACCGTGATTTGTTCCGATTCGTAGAGCGGTTTTGTTTTTTTTACAAATTTTTATAAGGGGAATAAAATTTTCTTCTATTCTTTTTATTTCTTCACGATATTCATCATCGGTATATTCAATATGCTTAAATTGCTTTAAATCAGTGTAATTACCCGGATTTATTCTGACTTTTTCGATGTATTCGGCGGATATTTCAGCCGCTTTAGGACTGAAATGTATATCAGCAATCAAGGGCGTATAATAATTTTGGGAATCAAGATATTCCTTTATTAACGGGATTTTTTCGGCAATATAAGATGTCGGAACGGTAATTCTGACTAATTCGGCTCCGGCATTAACAATCCGTATAATTTGTTCGGCTGTATTTTTAATATCAGATGTGTCGGTATTCGTCATAGATTGTATCCGAATCGGATTATCTGCTCCTAACTTTAATGTTCCGATTAAAACTTCCGAGGATTTTCTTTTGGAATAAGACAAAAAACTGTCTTCTTGATTTCTCATGAAATGATTTTTTTTTAAACCGTTTTGCTTGATTTTTTTCTTATTCTCATGTTTATAAGTTCAACAATCAGAGAAAAGAAAATAGCAAAATAAATATAGCCTTTTGGAACTTCTGCATGAACACTTTCAAGAGTTAATAAAAATCCGATTAATATCAGAAAAGCTAAAGCAAGCATTTCTAATGACGGATGATTTGAAATAAAATTGCTGATATATTTAGAAAAAAACATCATTACAATCATGGCAATAACAATGGCACTTATCATTGCCGGCTTATTTTCTGTAATTCCTACGGCTGTAAGTATAGAGTCGAAAGAGAATACAATATCCAATAAAATGATTTGAATAATTACTGAAAATAAACCTGATTTTTTGGTTTGTTTATAAACGGTTTCTTTACCTTCCATTTTGTGATGCACTTCCGAAACCGTTTTTGTCAATAAAAAAACGCCCCCGATAAAAAGGATGACTTCTCTGAACCCGACAGCATGCGGAATAATTTTTATTTTTTCCAAAACTGTTTTCGACTCTTCAAGCAACATTAATGTTTGTTCATGAGTTAAATTATTTAGGGGAAGAAAAAAGGTATTTAGATTTTGAATAATCCAAACAATCCCTAAAAGTAACAGGATTCTAAAAATTAAAGCAAATGAAAGTCCCAAAAATCGAGCCTTTGATTGTTGTTCTTTCGGCAACTTGTTTGTAACAATTGAAATAAAAATTATATTATCTATACCTAAAACAATTTCCAAGAATGTAAGCGTAATTATTGCAACAATAAATTCCATTTTATTATATATTTTAACAGGTTTGTATGGAAATATAAAACTAATTTTTATATTTATCTTTGCAAAGATATAATTTTCATTTAAGACTATTGTTTTTTTATTAATCAATTTAGGAAATGTCATTAAAAGCGGTTGAACTCACAAAAAAATACGGAAGCCAAACGGCATTGAACAGAGTTAATTTTGAAATTAAAACCGGAGAAGTTGTCGGATTTTTAGGACCAAACGGTGCAGGGAAATCAACAATGATGAAAATTTTAACCGGATATATAAAACAAAACTCGGGAGATGTATTTATTAATGATATGAATACAAAAAATCAGATAGAAAGAATAAAAAACCATATCGGATATTTACCTGAACACAATCCGCTGTATAGAGATATGTATATCAAAGAATATTTGAACTTTACAGCCAAAATATACGGAATAAAGGACAATCTTCAAAAATATGTAAACAATATAATAGAACAAACCGGCTTAGGAATTGAACAACATAAAAAAATAGGCGACCTTTCAAAAGGTTACCGCCAAAGAACAGGCTTGGCGGCAGCACTGATTCATAATCCGGATGTCTTAATTTTGGATGAACCTACAACGGGACTTGACCCGAATCAAATTATTGAAATCAGAGATTTAATTACACAAGCAGGAAAAGAAAAAACAGTATTACTCTCTACACATATTATGCAAGAAGTTGAAGCAATTTGCAACAGAGTAATTATTATAAACAAAGGACAAATTATTGCAGATAACTCAGTATCGCAAATTCAAAAATTATCAATGCAAAAACATGATTTGCTGAGTGTTGAGTTTAACGAACCGGTTGAAATCGAAAGTTTAAAAAAAATTAACGGGATACTTAATCTGCATACAACTGATAATAAAAACATTTCAATTGAAACAGAATTGAATAAAGATGTAAGAGAGCACATTTTTCAATTTGCGGTAGAACAAAAAAAGCTTCTTCTTACTATGTATAAAAAGGAAAAAAGCATGGAAGACGTGTTCAGAGAACTTACGAAGTAAAGAAAATTCATTAGCCGCATTAAATAATTAAGTTTACAAGTTAATGAGCATCCGAACAAAATACCCAAGCCGCGGCAAAGAACTGCAAGGCAAATTATGGTCGGCTTTTGTTAGACTGAACCTGCACCTGCCGGGTCTTTTTTACCTGCCGGCGAAACGTTTCATATCGAATTTTGTCGGGTGAAAACACCTGACTTGTGCAATCTGCACGTTGCAGGTGTTTTCACCTGCAACCACTTACAAAAAGACTTGCGGATTCAAGCTTATTTACAAATGCGAATTAATTCTTGTAAAATTTTTTATCTTTACAAAAAATCTCTAATTAAGATGAGCACAGAAAAAAGACGCTTAATCAGAACTTATTTTGAAATCGGAGAGCCTGATTTTCCTTCGTTAAGAAAACTTGCTAAATACGGAACTGCTTTTTTCGTTTTAGGCATACTGTTGTTGTATTTTGAACAAATAAACCTGATTGGGAATTTTAAAATAATAAGTGTTATTTTAATTCTATCCGGATTGTTTTCAATTTGGATTTTGGTACAACCGTTTGTAAAAAATAATTTCGTTTTTAAAAACAGAGCGGAAGACGGTGATATGGATGTTTGGTTTCTTGAAGACATGCATGAAATTGTTAAACCGAGAGCTTTGGAGCAACTGAGTATAAATCCGAGCAGTTTGAAAGAAGAGAATATTATTATCGTTCCCTATCCGATTTATTGGAACTATCCGGGAATTAATAAAGAGGAAATATACAGAAAAAAAGGGGAAGACGGCTCTTTTATTTATTCGGTATGGCAGGTACAAATTCTTGTAGTAACCGAAAATTTTATAAGCTATTATTCATGTGCATATAATTGGCCCGAAACAAAACGATATGATGAACGCACAAATGAATACTTCTTTGATGATATTTCGTCAGTAAGTAATGATATTGTATTATTTGATTATAAATTTATAGATAATGAAGAAATTGATATAGCTAACGGAAAAGTTTTTAAGTTAGCAAACCTGTCGGGTGATAAGCTGACAATAATAACAGATATACCTTCGCTGAATGTTCCTGCGGGTTACTCCAATAATTTAGAACGTTTGGTTCAAGCTATCAGAAAATTGCTTCGCAACAGAAGATTCGGCGAGGAAATAGAAGTGCCCATAAATATGAGCGAAGAAGACGGAGTTGAATTTGAAATCGATACAAAATCAGCCGCATCGGATAAATTATTTTTTCATCAACAATTAAGAGAATTATATAAGGACTACAACAAAGTGTTCGATTAATATTTTCGATTAATATATTCCGAATAGTCTTTAATAATCGGTTTATAATCTTCATTAATCAGGGGTGATGAAATCATAAAATCGGCAGTTGATCGATTACAAGCAGTAGGGACATTATATAAAACGGCAATTCTTAAAAGGGCTTTAACATCAACATCATGAGCTTGCGGTTGCATCGGATCCCAAAAAAACACAAACATATCAATTTTTCCTTCGGTAATTAAAGCACCGAGTTGTTGATCGCCTCCTAAGGGACCTGATTTTAATTTAATGATTTCAAATTTATTATTTTTTCCCGGTTTATTGTTAAGGGCTTCTTCAACCATTCTTCCTGTTGTTCCGGTACAAAACAGTTTGTGCCCGATGAGTTCTTTCCAGTTCCATTCTACCCATTTTATTAAATCATCTTTTCGATTATCGTGGGCTACTAATGCTAAGTTTTTCATTATAAATTGTATTGTTTATTTTTTTTAAATTTGCAAAGGAATAAACTATAAGTAAAATTTAAAAACAGATGCAAAAAAATTAATAATTAATTATCATTTAATCGTTTGTTTCGCCAAACGGCATACATTAAAAGCGAAATTAATGTAAACAAATAAAAATACCAACTGCTTCCGAATGAGTGGTTTATGGTTTTATGAACAGCTGCAAAAATACTCATTAAAGCTACAGCCAGCCATAAAATTTCTTTGGCTTTTGATTGTTTTTCACTCATAAATCAGTTTTTATATTTTAATGCCGATTAAAAGTATATCGTCAATTTGTTCATATTTATTTTGCCATTTTACTAAAATGTTATGAGCAATTTCTTTTTGTTCATTCATCGGAAATTTTTGAATATGCATTAATAATTCTCTAAATCTTCTTGAATTAAATTTTTTACCATACTGACCTCCGAATTGATCGGCATATCCATCAGAATATAAGTAAATTAAATCGTTTTCATTAAGTTTGACAAACCGGTTAGTAAACAAAGTTTCGTTAAAATGCTTGCTATATCCGATGGGCATTCTGTCGGCTTCTATTTTACTGATTTTACTCTCTCGAATGATATATCCCGGATTATTTGCCCCTGCAAAATTAAGTTGCATGTTGTCCTTGTCAATTATTGCAAGTGCCATATCCATTCCGTCCTGAGTAAAAGAATCGACATGATGGCTTAAAGTTGTAATTATCTTTTGACGCAAAATAAATAAAATATCGGCTGCTTTAATATCATGATTTTTTTTGTTTAAATCAATTACAATTTCATTTAAAAAAGAGATGCCGAGCATACTTAAAAACCCTCCGGGAACTCCGTGCCCTGTACAATCTACCGCTGCTACAAATAATTTGTTTTGAGCTTCCGTCATCCAATAAAAATCACCGCTGACGATATCTCGGGGTTTAAACAGGCAGAAAAATCCCGATAAATATTTTTGTTGTATATCCGTTTTGGGTAAAACTGCTTTTTGTATTCTGCCGGCATATCTTATACTGCCGGTTATTTCTTCATTTTGAATATTAATTTTTTGGTATTGTTCGTAAATTTCACTGTTTTGACTTTGAATAAGTTTATTTTGTTGTTGAATTTCTTTGGTTCGTTCTTTTACTTTTAACTCGAGTATTTCATTATATTCTTTTATTTTTTTCTGTTTTCTTCTGTAAAAACCTGAAATTACCGATGAAATAATTATAAGCAAAGCAGTGAAAACACCGATAATAAAAAGTTTTGTTTGCCAAAACGGCGGTTTAATATTTATTTGAAGTTCTATTTCGTTGCTGAGTTCATTTAGTGCGTTTTTGGCTCTGAAGAAAATTTTGTGATTTCCGGGAGTTAATTCCGGTATTTTAATTTCAGATTCTGAAAACTCAATGAAATTTTCCGGATTTTTATTGTCAATACTATATAAATATTTTACATTTTTCTTTTTTAAGTAAAAGGGTGATGAAAGTTTAACATTTAGGCTTTTATAGTTACTTTCAAGATTTAAACTTTCAGAATAATTAATAAAATTGTCATTGCCGTCTCTTATTTCGCTTATAAAAAGTTCAAACTTTCGTTCACGTGTTTTTGGATTTTGCTTGATTCTTAAAATTGAATTATCTCGTGAAGTAATCCAAATATCTTTATTCTCATCCATATCTGCGTTTTCAACAAAGTCAATTAACCATGCAAATTTAATGTGTTCAGGTTCAGGGTTTTGGTTTATAAATTTAAGAACTGAGTTCTCATCGGTTAAAATTAAGGAAGTATCAGTTAAATGATATATTTTATCTGTTTTTCGTAAAATTTCAAAATACGAATTGTCAATATTGATTGCATTCGTTTCACTATTGTAAAAAAAGGCATTCTCGTTATTCAAAAAATAAATTTTGCCATTTTCCTCAATTATATATAAATCATCATCGGGAGCGTTTTCAATGCTGAATTTTTCAGCTGAAATTATTTCATTATCATTTAATTTTAACAAGAATATATTGTTGGAAGATACAGCCCAAATCAATTCTTCGGATACCTTATAAACTTGTGTAAAAACATGATCTTTTATTGATTCGCCTTCAATTTTTTTTGCGGATACTTTTCCGTTTAAATCTGTTATTTTGAAAATGCCGTCTGAACCTGCAACAAAAATATTTTTATCATAACTTTGTCCGGATACATTGTAAATATATAATTCAGGTATTATGGTTGTAACTGTTTTATTTTTAATGAAATATAAACCTGTATTTGTTGATGCTAATAACCCTCCGGCAAATAATTTTAAATGCCTGCACTTACTTTTTATTTCAGGTATTTTCTTATAGGTGTATTTTATTGATTGCAGCTCGTAAATTTTTTTATATTCAGTAACCGTTTTATAAGTGTATGTTTCACTTTTCTTTTCTGTATTATTCTTGGCAGCATTTGTCGCTGAATTTGCATCATTTTCAGTATTTTCAGAATCCGGTATCTCTGTTGCTTCTTGTTTTTTCTGCCTTCGTTTTTTCCATCGGGATAAAAAATTGTCGTTTGAATTTACGTTCTCTATATTTGTTTCGGTATTAATAACAGACTCCGGTTCATTATTAACAGTGGGATTATTTTGTTCCGAATTTAAAACCGAACGAACTCTCTTCTTAATAGCAACTTCCACTTCATCATAACTTTTAATTTGAGATAAATAAAATAATCCTTCACCGGTTGCTACATATAAAGTGCTGTCAAATACTTTTACATAATTAATATTTCCTTGTAAGCCGGGGTAATACGAATAATTCGTTACGGGTATATCTAATGCAACTCTACTGATGCCGTAATCATGGGAAAGCCATATTCCGTTTGATTTACAAATAAACGCACTGTATATCTCATCATCGGGGAGTCCGGTTCTGTAATTAATAGTTTGTATGGTTTTACCTGTTTTTTTATTAATTAGCAGTGCTCCTCCGTTAAGAGTAGTTAACAAAAACTCATTTTCGTTATAATCAATTCCGTCTGTTATAATACTTTCTTTAATGTAATCATCAGCATCTGATTTGAATTCCTTGAAAATTTTGCCGTCAAATTCATATAATTTATTATTTCCGGTTCCTATAATTAAATTATTGTTGAAAGGAACCGAAAAAATAATTTCATAACTATTTAAAATATCATTACTTGTTACGGGGTGAATTACATTTTTTTCGAGAGAATGTAAACCGGTATTAAATAAGTTAATATAAAATTTATTTTTAAATACAAATGCACCGCTGATTATTTGATTCGGATCAAAAAATTCAGTTTCATATTTTGAATAATCATTTGTCTGAATACTAACTATTTTATTTGAGGAAACAAACCTGACTTTATCACTTCCCGTAATTATTTCTGTGTAGTTTTCGTTATTAAACTTGTCGGCAGACAATTTTTCATAGACATAACTTCCGTTTGTGTTTTTTTTCAAAACACCGAAACCTTTCTTGCTTGAAATGAAAAACCGGTCTGAATTGATGTCCTTTTTTATCTTATTCGGTACGGTTTCAATATAAATATTTTGTTCGGTAATTCCGTCGAATAAGATAACACCTTTACTGTTTAGTAAAAGCATTAACCCGGAGCTGTCTTGACTTATAGAATTTATTCCGGTTTTTTTTGTTAAATTGAAATTTGTAATAAACAAGTTGCCGCCCGGCAGTTTATTCTCAATTGAATCAATATTTGAGTTTTTATCTGAAATTTTTTGTTTTACAGACGAACTTAGTTTTTTATCTTTTATTCCCCCGGAGAAAAAAAAACTTGAAATAATTAAAATTATAGAAAAATAAAAGGCATTTTTCATAAAAGATTGTTTTTGATATACCTGAAATATACGTTAAATAAATTTATATGTTACATTCCCGTTTGCATTAGTAGTAACAATTAATTTAGTAAAAATATTCTTTTTATTCAGACAAATAAAAAAAAAATTAACCGAATGCAAAAATTTAACAGAATAATTACCTTTGTGGTTTATTAATGTAACGATGAAAAAAATATGGATTAGCATTTTGACTGCTCCGATAAAATTTTATCGATATGCAATTTCGCCCTATACTCCGGCAAGTTGCAGGCATGTCCCTACTTGTTCGGAATATACTCTTGAAGCGATACGCGTTCATGGTTTAAAAGGTCTTTGGATGGGGATGAAACGATTGTCAAAATGCCATCCTTGGGGAACATCCGGTTACGACCCTGTTCTGCCGAAAGGAATGAGAAAAATTAAAATTAAAAAATATATAGAAATTAATTAATCGTTGTGTTTAAAAATATTAAAATCATATTGATTTTTTCAGCCGTTGTTATTTTTCTGATTATTTATCCCTACTCAAAAGAGCCTAAGATTTTTAGAATAAATGATATTAATTGGGATAAATTAAATAATTCAAAAAAATATCAAGAATTCGATTCGAGAACATTCGGATTGATTCAAACATTTGAATTTAGCGAAGATGCATTAAAGTTGGATGGTCAAACTATTGTAATTAAAGGGTTTTTAAAAAAGCATCAACACGGCAACAGCAAAGAAATATTTATCACAGAAACGGTTACGGACGTTTGTTTTATGTGTAACCATGACGAAGATTATAATATGATTTTATTAAAACTTGAAAATAATGCAACCGGTTTTAATGATTTAACAGATGATACCTTGATTAAAGTTTCAGGGACGTTCCGGATTGATAAAAATAAAAATGCTCATTCTGCATTTATATTAGAAAAAGTTAAACTTGAAGAAATAAATGAAACACTCATGTAATACGATTTTTTACACACAAGAGCATGACTACCGGAAGATATTAATTACATGCAGAT
>DYOF01000046.1 GCA_020720665.1 Acetofilamentum sp.
ATAGGAACACCTTCTTTGCACTGAAATAATTATTTTTCTTAAATTCATGCTCTTTTGCGTAAAAAATCGTTTTGTTTCGCTGAGCATTACAGGGTTTACATGGGTGTTACATCTTTATAAATTAAACCAATTTTCAAATATAGAATTAAGTAATAATGTATCAAATAATTAATACAAAATACATCTTCAATCCTACGAAAGTAATATTTTGTAAGAAGAAAAATCTGATAAACACAAAAAAGGGCTTTAATTTAATAAAAGCCCTTTTTTAAAAAAATAAAATTTATGCTTGATCATCAATATCGGCATCGGGGGCATTCTTTTTTACCGATTCGATGCCGTTATCTCTTGCTGAAGTACTTTCATACATTTCGCTTGTTCCTATAACCTGATTATTTCCGGCGGTAAGATTAAAAAATGGTTTGCCGTTTTTTGCTTCTAAGCGTTTAAATCGAGTATCATCTGCCGCATTTTTTTTAACGGATTCAATTCCGTTTAAACAAGCTGATTTAGAAGAGTAAGCTTCACTTGATAATATAACTTGACCGTTTCCGGCTTTTAAATTAAATTGAAATTCACCGTCTTTTCTTGTTTTTATTTCAAATTTTCCCATAATTATTTATAATGTTAGTATTAGTAATTGACTGATAAAGTTATCACTTTTCAATATAAAAGCCAAATATTTATATAATTTATTTTTTAACATCAACTCTGATTCCTTCCGAATGAGATGTAAATTCGGGTGCATACATACATTGAATTGATGTTATTCCGTTTGAAAAATTTCCTTCATGTGTAACTCTTAACGGATATTCAAATACATATGTACCTTTAGGTAATGTTTCCATAAAGAAATTTGTTGATGCATCTTTAGTACTTTCGTAATATCCTAAGCCGTCTTGCCGGTTATATCTTGAAAAAACATTAATCGGTTCAAAACCGGATGCCCGCATATCTTTCATATGAATATATTCCATTTGTCTGTCAACTCTCAATTCTATTCGAACAATGACTTTGTCCCCAACGTTTAATATTGCTTTATCTGATATCGGTTCAATAACTTTACCTCTCTCGGTTAATCGTTCGATAAATAATTGTTTTTTTAATTTTAACGGAGTTTCATGTGGTGTTATTTTATCTAAATCTTCAAAATATTGCCAATACAATGCTCCCCAGCTTACACCTTCATCTTCTTTTGTAACAGTTACATTTCCCATTTTAGGTTTTATTTCAGTTCCGCTCCAAGATGTTTTAAAATATCCGGTTCCTGCTTCAACTTTAACATTATCTATTTTTTGAGGATCAATTAATTTATCGGCAATAAAAATTTTAACTTGTTTATCGCTTGCCAGCCAATCGGTTCCTCTTAAAAGCAATGCATAAACAGCTTCGGTTGTTGCTCTTGTTGTTTTCCAATCTTGGGTTTGCTTTTGTTTTAAGAGCCAAATTTTCATATCATTTACTGATTTTTGGTCATTCGCAACTTCATCAAACACTTCAATCATTAATGCTTGCTGCTCAATAGGAGCTTGATACCAATACCAACCGGACACATTATCAATCCAATACATACCCATTTCTTGGTTATCAGTGGATTTTTCTTTTAATGATTTTATAATATCGGCAGCTATAAGCTTTTGATTATAACGGTTTAAATATAATGCTATCATAGCTTGCATGTATTTTGACTGAGAAAGCCAATAGTTTTCAGATTGTTTAAAATAATAATCAAAGGCTTCTTTTGAAGATGCAGGGATAGGAATATCTGTAAAATAACTTCTGCCGTACAGATAATGAATTGCCGTATAATTCAAAAGATTTTTTTCTAACTCTTGCTTTGTATAGTGTTTTTTTAACCAATCATAATCTTCTTCTATCTTGCTGTCTAAATATTTAACGGCATCTCCCAGCATTTTCCATGTTTTGGAATCTTGTCGGACTGTATTTACCTTTAATTTATCCAGATGTCCTAAACCGGAAACAATATGTTGGGTAATGTATCTACTTTCAGGCATTCCTTCAAACCATGGCCAAGCTCCGTTTGAACTTTGGGCATCTTGAATTTTCTTCAAAGCTCTGTTTAATTCGTCAGCCATTTTATTCAAATCGAACAAAAGACCGACTCGTTTTTTTCGCTCAGTTTCATCCTTACCCTGTAAAACCCATGGTGTTTCTTCTAATAATACAGCTTTCAGTTCTTCGTTTTTTTCTAAATTCGAAATTAAAGCTCCGGCATCAGATTCCTTCCAAGAATCGAATACTCGCTTAATTTTAGGATTTGAATTTGCGATATGAGAAGCAATACTGTTTGCATAAAAACGACTGAATGTTTGCTCGGTACATTCATACGGATATTCCATCAGATAAGGTAATGCCTGAACAGCATACCAAGCCGGATTTGAAGTAAACTCCAAAGTTAGTTTATGATGACGCAGAGTTTCTGATTTCTCGGAATCTAACAATTTTTTAAAGATGAAATTTTTTGTTTCATTTCCTCTAACCGGAAGCGGTAAAGATTCGGTTACCAACATCCGATTTGTAAGTACGGGAATGGGTTTTTGTTCACCGTCGGAAAATTCTCCGGCTTTTGCAACCACTTTATAGCTTAAAGCCCCGATACCTTCCGGAATTATGATGTTCCATGTAGTTAAAACGTTATTTCCTGCTTTTATCGAAAATGATTTTTGTATGGTTTCACCTTTAATAATAACGCTTTCAACGGGCTGCATTGTTATTGCATCAAAAAATTCTAATTGAACCTGTCCGTTTAAATCTTTATCAGACACATTACTTATTTTAACCGGGAATACCATTTTATCATTTTCTCTGAAAAAGCGAGGTGCATTAGGCACAACCATTAAATCCTTTTGAGTAATCAATTCGTTTTGAATAAACCCGTATTGAAGATTTTTATTTACGGCAAAACCCATCATTTTCCATTTTGTTAATGACTCAGGAATTGTGAAAGCTATAATAACATCGCCGTTTTCATCTGTTTTTAAATGCGGATAAAAAAATGCCGTTTCATTAAAATTGGTTCTGACTTTGACGTTTGAAAAATCTTCTTTCGCAAACGTATTCTCTTCGGAACTAATTCCTTTACCTCCGACTACATCTACGGAAACCGGTGATTCGACAACAGAGCCGGTTTCTTCTTCTTCTTTTAATTGGTCTGTTCTGCCGTTTTTTTCAGCCTTCTTGGTTCTGACATTTGCAAACTTAGGAGTATCATATTCGCTATCGAAATTTCTGTAGCCGCTGTAATATGAAAATCCGAACCAATTAAACCGATTATAATATAAATTGCTCGGCGAAACGTAATTATCTAAATCTTTTACCAGCAATGTAGAATTTCCGCTTAAAAATGTTTCGCTTGACCATGAATTATTCGAGTAATACGATTTGTAAATATCAAAATTCCAATAATTAGCTCTAAATTGGTCTAATGAAGCATCATATAAAGTTGCTAAAAATTCAGAGCTGACTTTTTCTCCTTTCGGACCTTTAATTTTTATTTTCCATTCTTCTTTTTGACCGGGTAATAATTTATCTCTGAAAGTTGCAAATTCAATATCCAATTTTTTATCGGAATGTGGTACATTAATTACTGCATTGTAATTATATAAACGATTTTCTTTTATAAACATTAAATGAACCGAGAAATTTCCTCGATGTTTTTCTTCAACAGGGATACTGATTAATTTTTGTTCATTATTAAGATTTATAAATTTTGATGAAACTATTTGATTTTTGTGCTCAATTTGGTAAAGCAGTTGTACGTTTTGGTAACTCGACCCTACTAAAAACATGGCTTGTTCTCCGGGTTCGCAATCGGTTTTAACAGGAATAAACAAATCGGGCAATTTAGCCGGTAATTCTTTATCTTTATGGTTGAATACCGTAAAAAAGTGTTTATTTGAAACAAGATTCCCAAAAGCATCCTTTGATGAAATTTCTGCAACATATAAACCGGTTTTAAAACTTTTAATTCCGGATAGGTTTAATTTTTTATCATCTTTTGTATTAAAGAAGGTCATAAATACCTGTTCTTCTTTCGGAAATTCAGTTATTTCATTTTCATTATTATACAAATAGTGAGGTAATTCTTTATCCCACTCTTCTTTAGAATATAACTGTATTTCGGCACTTTTCCATAATTTATCTTTTATTAAATCAGTATTTGCTTTTAATTTGTAAATTGTAATTTGACCGGATGCTTCGAGAAACTCGCCGTTATAATTTATGGTTTCAATCGGATAAATAAATTCTTCTTCATCATCAATTTCCTTAGCTTGTTTATTTATTAACTGAGGAACAGATAATGAAACCTGCAAGGCTCTGTATCCGACATTCAAATATCCGGATGTGCTTTGTGTTTCTCCGTTTAAATCGAGTACATCAACTGAAATTTGATATGAAAAGTATGTAAATTCACTTTCAGGAATTGATAAATCAGGAATTGCTTTAAAATCTATTTTAAATGTTCCGTCTTCATTTGTAAATGTTTTTCCGCTCGCAATTTCAATTGTTTGAGCGGGTATATTCCAATACCACCAACCTCGCCACCTTGGTGTTCTTGTTACTCTATATGTAACTGTTGCTTCAGAAACCGCAGCTCCTGAAAAACTAATGGCTTTTCCTTCAACGGTAACATCATCATTTAACAAATAATTCCCTTGAAAAGGAAGCATTTCAACTTCAAATTTGGGACGTTTATATTCTTCTACCGAAAAATAATGCGTTCCGCTAAACCCGTTGATATAAAATTGTCCGTTAATTAAACCCGACGGAATTTCAAAACTGCCGCTAAAAGTTCCGAACTCATTAGTTGTTACATTAGTTTCTGTAATTTTCTGATTATTTACATCATACAATGCAATAGTTCCATTTTTATTTGTTGTGATTTCATTTTTTTCTCCGTCAGAACTCAGAACAATTCCTTTAAAGAATATGGTTTGTCCGGGGCGATATATTGCTCTGTCTGAAAAAAAGAATGTTTTTTCTGTTGTATATTTAGTTAAATCATTTTTATAAAGATAAATTGGGCTTTTAGTTGTTAAAAAATCATTTGCTTTATTAAAATCTACATACCAATTCGAATAATCTCGAGAGGTTTCCGAAAAATAAACAAAGCCGTTTTTATCGGTTAATTGACTTTCTTTATCAACTCTCAGATACTTGCGTAAGGAATAATTGTATTTCGTGTACCACAGTTGACATGAAACACCTTGCATCGGTTCGCCGGTTTTTCTGTCGGCAACAAAAAAGGTGTATGAACCGTCAGCATTTCTTTGTTTAACGTAGCTGATATCAGACACATCAAAGGTTTTAAACGTTGCCTGACCTTTATTGTAGGTATAATTTTCGTTGTCCGAAATAAATAGAACATACATTCCGGGAGTTTTCAAATCATTGAGAATGAGTTCAACGGAGTGAGAGTTAAATAATCCGTCATCAGGTATTTGCTTTGTAATTTGATATTGAACTACAGAAATTTCCTTCAGTTTATCGTATAATTTTTCACCATACAATTTATCAGCCAGTCGTTCGTATTTATCTCTGTCAATTTTTGCTACTTTAACATAAAATTTGTTAGTATTTTGGCAGGAGACAAGAACCGGAAATTTTTGAGAAACCGGAATAGTTCCCTCAATTATAAAACTTAAATTATGGTTTTTTATTTGTGAAATTAAAGCATTACAGTGTTCAGCTGCATTTGATTTCGGGTATTTTTCGACAATATTTGAACAAATATCGTAGGCTGTTTTTTTATATGTTTTGTAAACATCGGTTTCGGGCTGTTCAAAATTATATTTTCCTGATAAATCAAAGTAAAATTCAGCAATTTGAAATGATATTTCCGAAGAAAACGGATTTTTCTCATATTTTTTTTCTATAATTTTCAATGCCTCGAGGAATAATTTATCTTTATTGGGGTTGACCGAATGATTATAAGCAAAATTCAATCGTTTTAAATCGACATCTATTAAAGCATTTTCTTGGTTTTTATTCAATAAACGAAAAGAAAGCAAATCCTGTAATAAAACTTGAGCATGAAAATGTAAGGATAATGAATCGGAAGTTTTTAAATCTTTTTGAATAAATTTATCAGCTTCAGAAAAATAAAATCCTTCTTTTAATTCAAAATACTCAGCCGGTTTTGTTAAACTAATCTCTGAATTTGAATAAAAATCAATAGCTTTGTGTGCAATAAAATCGTATAAAGTCGGTCTCAATTCTTCCGGTTTTGTTCCTTTTACGATAAGTTCGCTATAATTTGAAATCGGTATTTTTTGAAGGATTTCTTTTTCTTTTAATGCAGCCGTATATGCAGAAATAATTTTGTAAACCAAATAATCTAATGTCCAAGTTTTCATGTCGGTGTTATCAAAATTAATTGTGTTGGAGCGTTGCATAAATTTCCAACGATTGTTTTGATAATACCACCAATACATATCCGCCAACATGCTGTTCATTATGGCTTTATCCGGATATTCGGCAGTTTTTGCAGTTGAATCTAATTCAAAACACAATTTTTCGAAAGCATTTTCTTCAATTGAATTTTTATATTTCAAAATGTAAATAAATGATTTCAAAACTTGTTCTGAATGTTTATCTTTTAATGCTTTTTTATATATTTCATCAACAACTGTTAAGGCTGATTTTGGCAGTCCTTTTTTATCAAGCGAATCTACTTGATTCCATTTTGTTTTATAAAAATTCATGTTTTGTGAAGTTAGTTTGTGTGATACAACAAATAAAAAAACTATTGCCGCAAATAATTTAATTCCGGTTTGCATATGATTTTGTTTTAGATTTATTTTTTTATAAAGATAGATAATCTATTGATTTTCCATAACAAATATTTGAAAAATTAACAAACAAAATATGCAATATTAAAATCATTTTACAGCAAAATCATTAAATTTAGAACATTATAAACAAAAAAATAAACATAAGCCATTCCCTTTTTGAGTAAAACACCTTTGCCAAATGTGTTTCATTACGACAATATTTCTATATTTGTATTCTATATAAATGTGTAATGGGCAAAAGAAAAAGGAACAAACTACCTAAATATGAACAGGTTGAAATCATTGATTTAGGAATTGACGGAAAAGCCGTAGGTAAAATTAAAAACCCTGAAAAAGAGAAACAAAACGACTTAATAATTTTTACAAGTAAAGCCGTTCCGGGTGATATAATTGATATTCAGATAACTAAAAAGAAAAAAAAATATTTAGAAGGATATCCGATAAAATTTCATAAATATTCAGAGAAACGAACCGAGCCGTTTTGTGAACATTTCGGTATATGCGGCGGTTGTACGCGACAACAATTAAATTATGACGACCAAATTTTTTACAAGTACAAACAAGTATATGAAACATTACACAGAATAGGAAAAATTGAATTTCCTGAAATTTTGCCCGTTCTGAAAGCCCCTGCTGTTAATTTTTACAGAAATAAACTTGAATATACCTTTACCGGTAGTCGCTGGCTTACACAAAAGGAAGTAGATTCCGATGAAGAAATAACTGAATTTAAGGGTTTAGGCTTTCATATTCCCGGCAGATATGATAAAATATTAGATATAAACAAGTGTTGGCTGCAAAAAGATCCGTCAAATGCCATCCGATTATTTATTAAAAATTTTGCCGTAGAAAATAATTTTACCTTTTTTAATCATTATAAAAATGAAGGTTTTCTCAGAACTTTAATAATCAGAACTTCATCAACCGGTGAATTAATGGTCATTATCACTTTTTTTTACAAAGACACTGCAAAAATAGAGCTTCTGCTTAAATCTGTGCACAAAGAATTTAAAGAAATTACTTCATTAAATTACGTGATTAACGAAAAACTGAATGACAGCATTCAAGACCAAGAAGTTATTACATTTAAAGGAAAAGATTTTATAACCGAAAAAATGAATGGTATTGTTTTTAAAATCAGTCCGAAATCTTTTTATCAAACCAATTCAGAGCAAGCATTCAATTTATACAAAATTGTTGATGAATACGCTGATTTTAAAGGAAATGAAATTGTTTACGATTTATACACCGGAACAGGAACAATAGCAAATTTTATTGCCGGAAAAGTTAAAAAAGTTATAGGAATTGAATATGTAGAAGAATCCATAAAAGATGCAAAAATTAACTCCGATATAAACAATATTATAAATACGCAATTTTATGCCGGAGATATGAAAGACATCTTAACCGATGAATTTATAAACGAAAACGGAAAACCTGACATCATTATTTTAGATCCGCCGCGTGCCGGCATACATAAAAATGTGGTTCAAACGCTTCTGAATACGGCACCTGATAAAATTATTTATGTCAGTTGTAACGTTGCAACCCAAGCACGCGATATTGAACTTTTATCAGAGCAATATACGCTTATTAAAATTCAACCGGTTGACATGTTTCCGCATACGCATCATATCGAAAATGTAGTATTAATGGTTAATAAAAATACTTTATAACAAATAATTGACAGAATTATTAAAAAAAATTTTCTTTTTTAGTCTTAAAATCATATTTTTACGACAAAATTAAAATTATTATGACAACAAACACAATATTTGAATTTTACAAATTACTTGAGAAAGATAACATAAGTTTTGCATACAGAGGCAGTTTCTCAAATAATGTTTTAACTATGGTCACCCAACTTTTTAAAGAAAACTTGGGTGAAGAACACGACCGACTTCGAAACAAACTTTCATTTTTAATGATTGAAAGTTTTCAAAATATATCACGATATACTGAAAAAGAAGAAGTTATTTTATTAGATGAAACCAGTGAATTTTTTATGACCCGAAATGTAGGAGATATATTTTATATCATTTCCGCAAATTTAATTAATAATGATAAAATTCCGTCAGTAAGAGAAAAGTTGGAACGAGTTAACACATTAGATAAGAGCGAATTAAATAAACTGTACAGAGAAGTACTTACTAACAAGCAAATCAATGAAAAAGGCGGAGCCGGACTCGGGTTCATTGAAATGGTAAGAAAAACACGCGGCAAGCTTCCCTTTGATTTTGTAGAAGTTGATGACAAACAATCAATGTTTTTTATGCAAATAGAATTATCCGCTTCAAGCGAAGAAGAAATTACAACAACTGATTCAATTCCTTTAAATGATGCGAAACAAATACAAAAACTTATTTCGAAAGAAAATATTTTAATGCTGCATAAAGGCGATTTCTCAAGCGAAGCCGTTGAACCGCTATTGAGAATGTTTGAAGAAAACATGCAAAATGTTTCATTAAAAAAACACAAAAAAATCTTCCATTTTCTCGTAGAAATTCTTCAAAACATTAGTAAACATAGTTTTACGATTGACGGTAAACATGAAGGAATTTTTCAACTCGGATACGAAAACGGTAAATTTCATATCGGAACGGGCAATTTTATAGCTAATCATGAAATTTTATATTTTAAAAATCTGATAGAATCAGTAAACAGCAAAACCAAAGATGAATTGAATGAATTATATCGTAAATATTTGCGAGAAGGAAAAGAAACAAAAACCGGAAGTGCCGGATTAGGTTTAATTGATTTAGCAAGAGAAACTGATGACAATATTATTTATGACTTCAACGAAATAAATTCTGATTATTCATTCTTCTCATTAACCGTTAATTTTTAATTTTATGTCAACACCTATTATTATTGAAAAAACAAAGAGTAGTCCTGAAATTATTTTGGACAAAGATAACAGCAAGTTTAAAATTGCCGGAAGATCAATCGTTGAAGACCCTAACGAATTTTACTCGCCGATTTATAAATGGTTAGAAGAATATATTAAGTCGCCTCTTGATACAACAGAGTTTGTGTTTGATTTAGAATATTTTAATTCTTCTTCAGCCAGACAAATTATGGAAATAATCATGCTCCTTGAAAAAATTATTGCCACCGGCAAAAAAGTAAAAGTGTTATGGATGTACGAAGAAGAAGATGAAATGTCAAAAGAACGCGGTGATGAAATAAAATTAGTTTCAAAATTAGATTTTGAAATAGTTGAATATCCCGCAGAAGATTTTTAAACGAATTATTCATAAGAACAAATCAAGTATAATATGATTCAACCAATCATATTTGAATATACAGAAAATACTCCTGAGATTATTTTAGACCAAGAAAATAATGTTTTCAAAATATCAGGAAGATCCATTGTTGAAAACGCACATGAATTTTATGAGCCTGTATTACAGTGGTTTAAAGATTATTTTAAACAACCGAATGAGTCAACGGAATTAATTTTGTATTTAGAATATTTAAACTCTTCTTCTTCGCTCCAAATAATGAAAATTATTTCTTTGTTTGAACATAACAATACTGAAACTAATCATTTAAAAATTGTTTGGATTTCTGATAAAGAAGACGAATTGTCAAAAGAAAGAGGAGAAGAATTAATGAATATAACTAATATTTATTTCGAACTAAAAGAATCAAATTTTGATTATTACGAAGATTTCAATTTCGATATATAAAAACCTTAAAAAATTAATAATAAATGATTAAACCTTTCAAAACAGTAGAAAATGTATTATCGCCAAAAGTTGTCTTAAATAAAGAGGCAAATATTTTTCTGATTTCAGGTAAATCGATTGTTGAAAATGCTCATCTTTTTTTCAGTCCGATTATTGAATGGTTTACAGAATATCTTATTGAACCGAATAAAATAACCGAAATTAATATTTATTTGGAATACCTGAATTCATCATCCGCACTACAAATTACAAAATTATTTAATTTATTATCCAAACAAAACAACTCAAATATCAAATTCATATGGTTTTATGAATCCGGTGACGATATCATGCGAGAAATCGGAGAAGATTTCAAAACAAATTTCGATATTGATTTATCATTAAAAATTATAAACCAAAAAGATAAAGAAAAGTTTAAAATTTAATAAGAATGTATTTTTTCTGAAAATTCTTTAATTAAATCTATATTTTTTTCAAATGCGGTTCCTACAACAATAATATCTGCACCGGCATCACACACATCTTCAACCGACTTTAATGTTTTAATACCGCCGCCGACAATTAAAGGTATTTCTATATTTTTTTTTACTTGCTGAATCATTTCTGTACTTACATGGTTTTTGGCTCCGCTGCCGGCTTCTAAATAAATTAACTTATGACCGATTAATTCACCCGCAATAGCTGTTGCTACTGCAATTTCGGGCTTTTCATACGGGATAGGCTTTGTATTACTCATGTATTCTACAGAAGTTTGATTGCCTCCGTCAACTAAAATATATCCGGTTGAAATAACTTCAATTTTACTTCTTTTTAACAATGGTGCGGCAATAACCTGATTTCCTATTAAAAATTCAGGATTACGACCTGAAATTAATGATAAAAGCAAAATTCCGTCTGCTTTTTCTGACAATTGTAAAACACTTCCGGGAAATAAAATTACCGGTAAGTCCGTGTGATGTTTTATTGTATTGATTGCCGAATGAATATCAGAAAACATTAAACTTCCTCCTATCAATAAAAAATCTGCTCCGTTTTTTTCAGCATTTTTGACAATTATTGGTAAATCAGTTCCTTTTTGTTTGTCAGGATCTATCAATACCGCTAATTTCTTATGTTCAGTATTTAAAATTTTTTGATATAACACTCTGATTTTTAGTTTTAAAGACTTCAAAAATACGATTTATTTTTTATAATAAAAATAAAAAAGGATATCTGAATACATCAAATATCCTTTTTTATCAAATTATTATCTTATTATTCTGTTTTATCGGCTAAATGTTTTGATATAAAACGTTCCATAGCTTTGTAAAACTCAAATCGGTTTTCTTCATTATGAAAACCGTGTCCTTCATTATCTTTTACCAAATATTCAACATCAACACCTCTTTTTTTCATAGCCTCTACCATTTGGTCTGATTCGTCCTTGTTAACACGCGGGTCATTAGCACCTTGTGCAATAAATAAGGGTGATTTTATTTTATCTACATGAAAAACGGGTGAAATTTCAGTGAATAAAATACTGTCCTTTACAGGGTCGCCGGCCATTTCATACATCATCTCCATAAACGGTTTCCAATACGGAGGTATCGTTTTCATAAAGGTAAACATATTTGAAACCCCTACATAATCAACACCGGCAGCATATAAATCGGGTTCTTTTACTAAGCCCGTTAAAGTGGCATACCCGCCGTAACTGCCGCCGTAAATAACAATTTTTTTCGGATTTGCAATTCCTTTTTCAATTAACCATTTTGTACCGTCAGTAATATCGTCTTGCATTTCTTGCCCCCATTTTTTAAATGACATTTCCCAAAATTTTCTTCCGTAACCGGTTGAACCTCTGAAATTCATTTGTAATACGGCATAGCCTCTGTTTGCTAAAAATTGTACTTCCGGATTAAACCCCCATGAATCTCTCGCCCACGGACCACCGTGAGGATTTACAACAACCGAAAGGTTTTTAGCTGTTTCCTGAGTATATCCTTTCGGCAGGGTTAAGTATCCGTTAATTGTAAGTCCGTCTCTTGATTTATATTCAATAGGTATTTGGTTTCCCATCTCTTTTTCATCAATCCAAGGACTTACATCTGTAATTTTTTCAATTGTTTTATTTTTCCTGTCAAAAATATAATATGCTCCTAATGATTTATCGCTGTATGTTCGTACAATAAATATGTCTTCTTCTTTATTTTTTCCTGTAACTGCAATTTCATAGCCGGCTAATTCTTTTTGTATAAATTCATAATCGGCTTTTGCTTCTTTATCAAAAAAATACAATTCACTTTTCCAAGATGTAAAATGAGCGGCGGTTAAAACTTTTCTCTTTTGAGAAAACGAAACACCGCTAACATCATAATCTTTATTTTCATATAATAATTTTGATTCTTTACCGGTAGCCAAATCAAATTCAACAATTGCACTTTTATCTCTGCCTATATTTGAGGCTCCGATTAAATTTTTATTGTCAAAAGTGAAAAATTGCGGTTCAAAACTTTCTTTAAAATCAGTTGTTATAATGGTTTTCCATTGCTCTTTTTCTGTTTCGCGATACAGGATACTTGTATTCGTTCCGTCAAGTTGAGTAGCAACACGTAATTTACCTTCATGGTCAAAAAACCAACCTTGAATATTACCGGGGTTTTCTGCTAACATAACTAATTTACCATTATCTAAATACAAACGATAGGGGTCAAAAAACTGAGGGTTTCGTTTATTCATAGCAATAATAACTTCGTTAGGAATTTCAGGTAAATCTTCAATAATCATTGAACGAACACCGTCGAAATCGGTCATACATTTAGGCTCATCTCCGTTTATATTTGCCAGATATACTTTATAATTTTCATCTCCCCCCTTATCTTTTAAATATAAAATTTGCTCATTGTTAGGCCAAAAATAACCTGCAATATCGCGATCGGTTTCTGATGTAATACGTTTCACTTCATTTTTTCCGCGTTCCTGAATGTGAATATTCAAACGGTTTTCAAAAGGAGCCAGATAGGAATAAAATTTTCCGTCGGGCGAAATTTTGTAAGATGTTTTTTCAGGATTTTTAAAAAAATCTTCAACGGGAATTTGTTTAGCTTTCATAATTTGTGCTTCATCATTCTGTTTATCTTTACATCCGATTATAAGAAAACCGAATATAAATAAAGCAAACATAAAAAAATAATTTAATAACTTCATTTTTTCTTATTTTATTGGTTTAAAATTAAAACCGAAATTACGAAAAAAATTATATTTTTCACAGAATAAGGCTAAACAGTTAAAATTTTATGTCAAACAACATCTGAAATCTAATTCTGTTTTTAATTTGCTTAAAATTTGAAAGATATTATCTTTGCCGTCCTTTTTATAATTCTGAATAAAAACAATTTTAACAATATGCAAATGGAAGATTATATTAAAAAAATTAATGAGTTGGCAGAAAAATATAAAGATTATACCGCTCAAAATTTATCAAAATTAGTTCAAATTAAATCAGTCAGTATGCAAGAAAAAGAGGTACAAGCTGAATTAAAGAGACAAATGGAAGAAGCCGGTTTTGACGAAGTTCGTATCGACGGATTAGGAAATGTTATAGGACGAATAGGTAACGGGAAAAAGATTTTGGCTATCGATGCACATATGGATACGGTTGATTTAGGAAATTTAAATAATTGGTCGTTTGATCCTTTAGGAGGTGAAATTAAAGACGGCTTCGTTCACGGTCGCGGAACAGTGGATCAAGAAGGCGGAGCAGCTGCATTTGTAACCTCAGGCAGAATTTTAAAAGAAATGGGCTTTGATAAAGATTTAACCATTTATTTTACCGGAACAGTTATGGAAGAAGATTGTGACGGTTTATGCTGGAAATATATTGTTGAAGAAGAAAAAATTATACCGGATTTTGCAATCAGCACCGAACCCACAAATTTGAATATTTACAGAGGGCACCGCGGACGTATGGAAATAAGAGTGAGTTTTCAAGGGATTTCTTGTCACGGTTCTGCTCCGGAAAGAGGCGACAACGCTATTTACAAAGCATCACGGGCTGCACTTGAAATTGAACAATTAAATGAACGCTTAAAAGATGATGAATTTTTAGGTAAAGGAACCGTTACAATTTCTGAATTCAAATCTGAAAGTCCGTCACTTTGTGCCGTATCCGATTATGCACACTTACACTTAGACAGACGTTTAACATGGGGCGAAACAAAAGAATCGGCGGTTAAAGAAGTTGAAGAAATAGTTTCAAAACTCGGCGGAAAAACCGAAGTATTATTTTATGAAGAAGAAGCATACACCGGCTTAAAATACGGTATGGAAAAATATTATCCGACATGGAAAATTCCCGAAGACCATAAAGTTGTTCAAACCGGACGAAATGCATATAAAGCTTTATTTAATGCCGAACCAAAAATTGATAAATGGACATTCTCAACTAACGGAGTTACTATTAACGGATATTACAATATCCCGATGATTGGTTTCGGACCAGGCAACGAAGTTCTTGCTCATGCTCCTGATGAAAAAGTGCCGATAGAACATTTAATAAAAGCCAGTGCTTTTTATGCAGCATACGCTTATATGATTTAACCGGCAGTATTCTTTTAATTGTTTGCGTGAAATCGCTTCGCCGGTTCAGGAGTTATATAGTTTAAAGTTAATAAAGTTTCAAGATTTTGTAGTTTCTGTTTCAAGCAAGTTTAGGCTAAAAAATATCAGAAAAAAAATCGACATAAACTCTTGACTTTCCGATTCTAAAATTGCAACTCCACATTGTTTATATAATTTGAATTAAAACCTAAATTTAAGTGTCAGGCAAAAACAAACTTGCGGATTCAAGTTTAAATATTAATATATTGTAAAATATAATTTTAATGAAACAATCCTATTTTTTTTTTTATATTTGCACAATAAACTAAACTAATTATATCATATGAAAACAATTCAATTATTAAAAATCTTTTCAGTATTAGTCATTTTTTCGGTGATATTTTCATCATGTAAAAAAGATTACGAATTAACCACAATGAGCGGTACAATAATTAACTCGCAAACCGGAAGCGGCTTAGCAGGTGCAACCCTCAGCTTTTATGAATCTGCGGATAAATCAAGAAGCAATGAGCCTCTTTTTGTAGTTGTAACAGACGCTTCCGGTAATTTTACAACAAACGAAGCTTTTGTAGGCACATTCAAATTAGTACTTACTGCAGTCGATTTTATTGATTTAACCATCGACAATTTTGTCATTTCTGCCGATATGACACTAAATGATTTTCCGCAAATCACCTTAGTTAAACAATTAGGTACAGACGGAGTTTTACGAGTCGTTTTAACTTGGGGTGAAACTCCTTACGATTTGGACTCTCACTTAACCGGTCCGCTTGCCGGATCATCCGACCGTTTTCACATGTCTTTCATGGACGAAATACCCGATAATTCAAACGTAAATCTTGACGTTGATGATACCAGCTCATACGGTCCCGAAACAACAACAATTGTTTCTTATACAGACGGAGTTTACAGATATTCAATCCATAACTACTCAAATTCAACCGAAAGCGGAGCCATTGAAATATACAATTCGCCTGCAGTTGTAAGTGTTTATAACAGCACCGGATTAGTTAAAACCTATACTGCTCCGTCAACAACGGCTACATCAGGTGATACATGGGTAGTATTTGAGATAAATGTAAGCGGCGGAGTTGCAAATATTGTTGATAAAAACACATATTATTTAGCAGGTGATGCATCCAGCGTAACTAAATCTGTTAAAAAAAATTAAGAATACCTTAATAACAAATCAAAAGCTGCTTAAGAAATTTTAGGCAGCTTTTTTAATTTGATATTACAGCATCGCCGACAAAACCCGCCTTCGAAATAAACACCGATAAATTTGAAAATTAAAACTATTGTCAGTTATTTTTCGAACAATAGTCTAAAAACGATTAAATATAAAATAACACCTTTCTATTAGTGTATTTACTTTAAAAAATATCTTATATTTGTCGTCCTTTTTTAAATATTTTATAAAAAGAAAATAAAATTTAAAATTATGAAACACCCGGGTAAAACGATTTTTTACACACAAGAGTATGACTACCGGAA
>DYOF01000047.1 GCA_020720665.1 Acetofilamentum sp.
ATTTCACGACCAAAGGGAATAATGCCTTAAAGTGTGTTCCTTGCACCTGTCGGGTGTTTTCATCTCACAGTCTGACAATTATAAGCCGACTTGCGAATTTATGGGAATACTTAAAATTCGTATGTTACGAAATGGAGGGCGAAGTATCAGTGAAAACTTTCAAATACATCTGTTAAACGCTCAAAAGGGCTGTTATTTGGTTAAAATAATTTATGAAAAAGGAATACATTCTGAAAAAATACATATTTATTAAGCCAACACACAAATATAAATTAAGCACCAATCCGGAAGTGCCATACTTCCTGATAATCAAGCGGAATAAAACATAATTAAATTTTGGCAGATAACTAACACATATATATATATAGTTTTTAAATTTTTTTCATAAAAATATGTATTTTTGTTTTGCTTTATTAAATTGTATGGGTTCTGCAATTTTATTAAACCGAAAAAAAGAAATATTTTTATAAAACGCTTATAAATAAATGAGAACATTTAGTATATTACTCGTTATGGTATTGCTTATAAGGTGCAATTCCGAGAAAGAAGAAACAAAGAGTGTAGAAAATACCAAAAAAGAAGCTGAAACAGACAGCGTTCACCGGATAAATGAAGATGTGGCTTATTTAATTGCGTATGAACTTAAAGATACCGTTCAAAGGCAGGACGATAAATTGTTTGCCTACGGAACGAATGTAAGATTGCCAAAATTTGTCAATAAAAAAAAGGAGGCATTTAATGAATTGAACCGTCAAATTTTGCTCGATTTTGAAAATGACATTCGTAGCTTTAAGCACAATGCAAAACCCAATCCGGATGAATATCGCTTTATTGATTTTAAAACGATAATTCATGATAGTATTTTAACTGTTGTAGTGAAGGATATGCGAATTATCCGTTTAGGTGAAGCGTCCTCGTTATTTCAAGTATATCATTTAGATTTTAAAAATAATACGATTTTAGATACCCGACAATTATTTGCCGTATTGGGATTGTCGCAAGTGCCTGTTCTCGGTGCTTTCGCAGAACAATGTACTTATCCTCCGGAATTTACCGATGCTTTGTTTGATACTCTGTGGTTTAACAAAGTTAACCGGAAGGATTTAAACTTTATGAAATTTTATCAAAACGAGAAAAATCAAATCGTTATCATATATCCGGTGGCAGAAAACGGATTGGAAGATGAATTGGTCGTAGAATAAGCGTCAATATCAGCAATAAATTCAGAGTTTTTTTAATAATACAAATTGTTTAAAATTAGTCAGTTGCTGATTTTTCATAAGTTTCGCACCTTTCAAAAAAAGCTCTGAAACCCTTAATTTATGGTGGTGTGGTTTTACGAAATGTGTGTCCTGTGTTATATTTGTAGATATTTTCCTGAGTTTGACAGCAAAATTTTATAACCAATTGAATATAAACAACAAAGCACTAAAACGTAGGGAAAATTATCCGCCACCCTGCACCTGCGAGGTCTTTTGACCTCACATATTCTGATAATTGTCAGACCGTCTGACGAAAACACCTGTCAGGTGCAAGGTGTGGGATACCAATTTATATCATTATTTGGAACTTGTTTAAATATGATAATCGGAATTTGAAAAAGTAAAACGCTTAATAATTTTCTTATGTTGATAAATATTTTAATGTTAATAAATCAATGAACTAAATTTTTCAGTCCGATGAAGCAGGGGAAATGTCCCTTTTGGATTGTAGTAACAATTTGCCATAACAGAATAATTCCCTTAATTATTTTGAAATTCAATAATTTATTTATGCGTTGATATCTAAATCAGAAATATCCAGAATAAAACCTTCCAACCCGACAATTTTTTCACAATCATATACAGGGTTTGCCGATAATATATGCTTTCCGGTTGATCCGTCTTTGCATCGTCTTGTAGCAATTTCGCTGCTGATGGTTTGACCTTGCTTTGTAACTAAATTAAATATTTCATCGATTCGTTTTATATCGTTTTCATTTCTTGAAATTGAATAATGTTTATCGATAATATTAGAACGGTCATCGCATTTATACAATCTGAGCCAAGCATCGTTCACATCAACATAATAGCCGTTCATATCTATTTTATAGTATCCGGCTTCACTGTTTCTAACCGAGTGATACATTTGCTCCTGTACGCTTGAAACATCAGAAATGTCAATGATAAATCCTTCCGCACCGATAATTTTGCCTCTTTCATAAGTCGGATTCATAGATAAGATATGTTTACCGCTTGTTCCGTCAAAGCATCTTCTTTCAGTATAAATTCCTCTTAATGATTCACCGTTTAAAACTCGGTCAATAACTTCTGACAATTGTTTTTGATTTTTTTCATTTCTTGTAACAGAACTGTGTTTTCCTAAAATTTTATTTTTATCACTACATTTATACAGATTTAACCAAGCTTCGTTAACATCAATTAATATTCCGTTAATATCAACTCTGTAATAGCCTGCAACAGCCTTATCTACAGCACTCTGCATGTGTTCTTTATGTTCTTCTTCCGGGTCTTTTTCTAATTCCTCCCATCCGTGAATCATTGCGTTGAAAGCTGCCTTAGGATGTTCGCTTGTGGTTAATAAATATAAATGAGCTATCAAAAAAGCTATCAAAACAAATGCTCCAAACGTATGCAGTACTGCCGTTATATCTAAGCCGCCTATATGAATCGGATTTTCCGGATACATGTAATACATATATAAAAGACCGGAAATAATTTGAATCGGTATGATAAAAACCTTAAAGCCTAAATAAGTTAGTCGTTGTAATGGATTAAATTTTGTATAGGAACTTTTTTTTGTAGGATGAGGTGCTCCTGAAAAAATGCCTGAAATATAATACTTAAACTGAGCTTTCACTAACTTCGTTGAGGGTAAATATTGTTTGTACTCTCCGGTTACAAAATGCCAAAAAATTGCAAACACTACGAGTATTATTAATGACCAAGCGGCAATATCGTGATATAAAACGGCTGTCTCGTAACCAAAAATGATATAAGAACCGTGAACTTCAAAACCCGTAATAATCAAAAATATAATTAAAACAGCTTGTGACCAATGCCAAAAACGCTCAAATCCCTTATAAATATAAGTTTTTCTCATTATAATTTCTCGAGGAGTTTGAATTTTGTCTGTTATATGTAAACCTTCCATAATAAATCTTTTAAGCAATTATTAAATGATGTTTTTCTTTTTTTTAATTCTGATTATTGAATGCACTAATACACCTAAAAACGAAGCTATGATAAAAAGTATGCCTAATGTGTCAAAAAAATTATTATTGTCCCGACCGGGCATATAAAATCCGTCTAAATTAGCTAATCGTCCGTCTTTTGAATGGCAATCAATACATTGCAGGGCATTTTCGGCGGGAGATACCATATGATTAAGAGGCCAAGCGGCTTCAGTTTTAATAAATGAATATTTTCCGCTGTAGGGTAAACCGGCATATTCCATTCCCTTCTTTGAAGCGATGTCCCAATTTAAACCTTCGCTATATGCTGTGCTGTCATGTCCGTAGATGTGCGGAATGATAAGGGTCATATTTTCCGTATCAAAAATTTGTGTTCCTCTGTGTATTTTAACAGGTATTATTTTAGCGTTCGGATCATCATAACTACCAGCCAATTTAATCATTTGTAAAACTTTTGTTGTATCTTCAATTTTGTCTCCGTAAACGTATTGGTCAGCTTTTCCGTTGAACCAAATATACTCCGGAATTACATGAGTTCCCCATTTGAAAGTGCCTTTAGGAGTGGCATAAATCACATTACCCATGCTGTCCTTTTCTGTAATTTTATGTCCGCTTTTATCCAATTTTCCGGCATCACCCCAGTTCCATTCTAATTTTGTCGGAATCCCTTTTGCATATTCCGGTATATGACACGTTTGACAGGCTATTTTTTGGCTATGACGATTTAAGACATTATTGCTGTGAATATCTCCTTCATGGCATTTTTCGCAACTTAATCGGTCGTGTGACATATCAGAAACACTAACTAATTTTCCTTTCATCACATGATTTTTTGTTTCATGACAATCCGTACAAGTCATATCATTTCCTGATTCATCCATATGAACATCCATATATTTATCGGCATGATATAAGTCGGAAGATAAATCACCGTGTTTCACATTATTTCCGCCGCCTCCGAAAAAGTGACATTTTCCGCAATTATCAATATCCGGTTTCCCTACATGAGTTGCCACAAAATTATAATCGGGCGGGAAATATGTTTTATCGGCAAAATTTTGTTTTTCTTTTACCGGATACCCTGCACCTAAGGGTTCTTTTTCATAAGCTCCGGTTGTATCATGACAGGCTAAACAATCAATGCGCTTATAGTCTTTTAAGTCGAAATCTTTATTATCCCACCCGTAGCCGATATGACAACTTGTACACTTCCAAGAATTCGTGTTTGTAGCGATACAAAAATTATTTACTATGTTGTTTTTTCCGGAAAAAACCGTGTCGCCGTTTTCTCTGATATTTTCTCTGCCCCATGCCCAATGTGCATTTCCCATAACTTCTTTATGCCGTTGATTATGGCAAGTTAAGCAAGCTTCGGTAACTTGTGACGGATCGGTAAATTTTTGTTTTAAAATTTCAAAATCCGTGTGATTAACCGGCGATTTTACTTTTAGAGTATCATAATTTAGAATTTTGACATCGCTGTGTGTATTATTCTGAGTTTCAATAGTTTTTGTAACCAGAAAAATAATAAACCAAGGAATTGATGATATTATCAAGAAAATTATAAACTTGGTGTATTTTCGTTTTATCCATCGTTTTTTTTGCATCATTTTTTATTTTATTTCTTATTTAACACTATAAATTTTAGCACCCTCCCGAATGAACTCCCCCTTTTTCCTCTACATATACTGATTTTTCAACCGGGTAATTATGTACGTCCTCATCTGCTTTAAAGCCGTAACCGAATTCTATCATTTTTGAATTCATAAAACCGTCTGCACCGTATTTTAAAGTTTTTGCATCATATCCTAAAACTTTTAGATATACAGCAATAAAAGAACTTTGATGAGCGTCCGGCGAATAAACAACAATTGTTTTATCTGTAGGTAATGTTAGCAAATCAGTTTTAATATTTAAAGAATTTTCAGGCGAATAATAAATGGAATTTTTTAAATGATATTTTTTGTATATTTCTTCGGGAAGATAACTGATTAGATATGTTTTTTTTGCATATGCATCTAAATAATTCAGATTGACGGCAATCGGAGCGAATCCTTCATCAGAGACAATACGCAAGCGAGCTTTTAAAATTTCTTTACCGGAATAAAACTTATCTTTGATAATTGGTTGGTATAATGAATCATTTTTAGGAAAATCTTTATTACTTATTTTAGATAAGCCATTATCTGAAACCTCTTTTTCCCATCGTTCACTAAATTTTTTATTCCATGAACACATTCCCCATTTCAAGACATAAATATTTGAATAAGCTAATAATTGTAAAACAGCTGCTGAAAAGCTTGCCGTTTGACCGGTATAGCAAACTAATATCACTTTGTCGTATTGTGAAATGCCTTTAGCCTGCGCGTAATCAATAAGTTCATTAATTTTGACATTTACAGAACCGGCAATATGACCTTCGGAATAGTCCTTTGCACTTCTTAAATCTAAAACTAAATGATTTGTTTTTAAAGAATACAAATCTACGGCATTTATTAATTTAGGAGAATTTGAGGCGCTCAAAAAATTTCCGTTTTTAAATACTTCATCATAAAGTTTATCGGTTTTACTTTTTACAAAACTTTCAGTTTCAACACGTTTATTTTCATTACTGCATGAAACAATTATTAAAATTAGAATTACAAACGGTAAAACAATGTTTAACCCATATTTTTTCATCTGTCTAAAAATTTATAATTAATTAATAATCTGCAAATTAAATGCGTTTATTTATAATACTTGTTCTTTTCTGCCCATAAGAACACCTCACTTTCCGCAAAATGTAATTGAAGTGTACCGATAGTCATGCTCCTTTGTGTAAAAAAGAAACTAATTATTGTTTAACCTTCTTTTCTTTTACAATCTCAGCTTTTGAATGTTCTGCAACAACATCGGAACCCAAAATTATTCCGGATAATATCACCACACCTGTTAAAGACCATTAAAAATGGGCATAACAGTTACTGTAAAACCTAATGCCGACATTATCATTTCTGCTGTCATCAGAAAAATAAAAACACTAACACTCCAAAAATGAGAGAACCTTGTAATAACAGCATTTTGTACATTCACAAATCTTTTCGTTATATATATTTTGATTTAGCACAAAATTACTCACTGATTATTGATATTCAAAGAACAATCGCGTGCTGATTGTTATTGTATAATGTAACATATCTCACATTATTAGTTACCAAACCGCATATTATATTGAAGATTCCAAATTTTAAAAAGTGGTTTTCAATGAGTTCAGTTTAAAATTTATAAAGTTGAAAGTCTATAAAGTTAAAGTGCTGAAAATAAGAGTTTTATTTAATTATAAAATAATTTGTAAGGTTATGATAATTAAGCACATAGATTGTTTTGCTAACATATAGAAAAAAACATCGCAAATGCGATGTTTAACGGAATTATTTAGTTTTCAGGTGTTCACTGTAATCATGAATACCGATTGGATTTTTTATATATAATGTTTTTCCTCTTTGGTTTAAAATATCTACTATTTTTATAATTTAACAGTTTAGTTTTAATTATGTTCTGAATAATATTTCATAAACTGGGCACGTTCATAAATCACAGGATGTTTAATATTTGATGCACTAAGTTTTCCTCTCAAAGAATTAATATTCGAATAATTTTTTGAAATCATCCAAGTATTGATTTGTTCTAAAATTTCGGAAATATATTTTATTGAATGTTTGTAAAGAACTGATGCAATTTGAACTGTACCTGCTCCGGCTAAAATATTTTTGAGTACGGCTTGTCCGCTATCAATTCCTGTTGTTGAAGAAATATCACAATTTAATTTCCCCGATAACAAACCAATCCAACGTAAATTATTGGTGTTTTCTTCCGGAACACTGAATATACGCGATATAGTTAATTTTTCTGACATTAAATCAATATCCGGGTTATAAAACCGGTTAAACATAACCAATGCGCCTATTCCGGTATCAGACAGTTTTACCATTGTATCAGCCATACCTGAAAAATAAGGGCTGAGTTTTACAGCAATCGGAATGGAAATTAAATTTTTTAGTTGTGAAATTATTTCAAAATAAATATTCTCGATATCCACACCTTTCATTCTTGGGTCTGAAGGCAAGATAAACATGTTCAACTCAATTGCATCTGCTCCGGCAGATTCTATTTTTTTTGCAAATTGTATCCACTCTCCTGCCGATACACAATTTATGCTTGCAATTATAGGTATATCAACTGCTTTTTTTGATTCTTCAATCAACTTCAAATATTCGTTAACATTATGCTCCCGAGTATAATATGAGATGTAATTCTCTGCTTCAGTATAAGAATTGAACATGTTGTTCATTTTTAATGAATTGACTTCCATTAAAATTTGTTCTTCAAACAGAGATTTTAGAACAACGGCTCCGATACCTTCTTTAGCTAAATTTACAACTTTTTCGACAGAATCGGTCAGACCGGAACTGGCAGCAATTATTGGGTTTTTAAGTTTTAAACCCATGTATGAAGTGCTTAAATCTATCATTTGTTCTGATTTAAAAAATTATCAATTCCGTATGCAGCTTTATGTCCGTTTGCAATTCCGTGAATTACGTCCGGACCTTGTATAATATCTCCGCCGATAAACAGCCATGGAGCATCCGATTGGAAATATTCATTTACCGTAACACGACCTCTGGGGTCAAACTTCAAACTGTCTTTTATATCTCCTGAGATGTAACTTATATCCATTCCTTGCCCGATAGATTCGACAATCATATCCGCTTCAAAGAAATTTGTGTTGTTTTCATCGAATTGCGGATTAAAACGACCTTCTTCATCAAAGATAGACAAACATTTTACAACATGCAAACCGGTAATTTTTCCGTCTTTAATTTCGATGGATTTAGGACCCCATCCGGGATTTACAATAGCCATTTCCTCACGAGCTTCAACAACTTCTTCTACATCAGCAGGGAGGCTTTTTTCACTTTCTAATGCCGTAGCAATCATTTGTACTTTTCCGTATTTTTGATTCTGCAAACGTGTCAATGAACGTGTAATGTCCATAGCCACATTCCCTCCGCCTATTACAACAATTTTTTCGGCAACATGTATTTCTTTTCCGTCTGTAATTTTGTTTAATAAATCAATGGCTTGATAAACGTTTTCATGCTCTGTTCCGGGTATTCTTGTGCTGCGTCCGAGATGCAGACCTGTTCCGGCAAAAACGGCATCATACTTTTCTTTTAAATCTGCTAAACTAATATCTTTCCCAATTTGTGTATTGTAATGAATATCAACACCTAATGAAAGAATGTAATTAACATCTTTATCAATTTGATCATAAGGCAAACGATATTCAGGGATTCCGTATCGCATCATACCTCCGGCATGTGCATATTGTTCATATATCGTTATTTTATATCCCATTAATGACAAATAATGAGCTGCCGATAATCCTGCGGGACCGGAACCTATGACAGCAACTTTTTTTCCGTTATTTTCAATGCCGTCAGTACCTAAAATGCGTTTATATTCGGACGATTCAACCTGATCGGCAATATAACGTTTTAACCAACGTATTGATAAAGGTTCACCTCTGTGCCCTACCGAACATACTGTTTCACATTTATGTGTACAAATACGTCCGCAAATTTCGGGCAAAGGATTTGTTTCATAGAGAATTTTAAATCCTTCTTCAATATCGTCATTTCTGACTGCTTTAATGTATTCAGGTATGCCCATATTTGCAGGACATGTTGCAATACAAATTCCGCATTCAACACAACGATCGGCTTCAGCTTCGGCTTGTTCTTTTGAATAGCCTTTTACAATTTCTATGAATGATTTATCGCGATCACCCGGATGAAGTTCTTCCATAGCTTCTCTTTTCAAGCTATAAAATTCATAATTTGGTTCAGGTTTCTTCCAACCGGCTTCCAATTTATCCCAAGGTTTATTTTCTGCACCCGGTATAAATCTAAAATCCTCAGGATCCTCCGTAACCCATGTATATTCGTTTGTTAAATTTAATGAACCGGTTGTACAAACATCAACACACAAAGCACACCAGCAACATCTTCCGTAATCTACTAGGGGGCGTAAACCGCTGTCGCCGCTTTTAGTTTCAATCCCTTCCACAGGAACCAAATCTATCGCTTCATTTTCACAAATTGCTTCACATGACCCGCATCCGATACATGCTGTCAAATCATTTTTATGAAAACCTCTGTAACGTTCTGCACCCGGTCTGTCATTTAACGGATCTTTAACGGTTACGGGTTCTCTGAATACTTTTTTCCACGCTGTGAATGGTGTTAATATATCTCTTATTGCCATTTTACTCGTTTTTAAACTATCTTTCTATTTCGGGCGGACAGGTTTGAAGTGACACCATTATAGAGTGTACATCCGCCAGGTTTGCATTAATTAACATTTTTTCTAACAATGAAACCGCATGTGTATAACTCGGTCCCCTTAAATTAATTCTTCTCGGCATTGTGCTTCCGTCAGAAACGGTATAGAAACCGTATTCGCCCCTTGATGATTCAGATCTGACATAGGTTTCACCGGCAGGTATTTTCCAATGCAACACGTTGGGTGTTTGTGCTTTAAAATCTCCTTTTTCGGGCATTTTTGCCATTATTTGTCGTATTAAATCAAGCGTCAGAATCAGTTCTTTTTTTCTGACTACAGAACGAGCAAAAATGTCTGAATCGGTTTCATAGGTAACATCAAAGTCAAGTTCATTATACTTTAAATAAGGATAATCTTTTCTTACATCTCGCTTAAATCCGGCAGCTCTTGCATTCGGACCGACAATTCCGAATTGGTCAACCCACGCTGGGTCGATATAGCCAACACCGATAGTTCTTTTTTTGAATACAATATTTTTGAACATTAAGTTCTCAATATTTACGATGAACTCTTCAATTTTTTTAAGAACATCTTCCATTCGTTTTTTGAATCCGTCCGGCAATAAGCCTCTTACTCCGCCCGGAAGGATATACATATGATAAACTCGTCCGCCGGTTAATTCTTCAAACAGGTCTAATACTAAATCTCTGAGATATACTCCCCATTGAACACCGACACCTAAGGACAAAGTACCGGCTTGTCCCGGAACCGTTCTTAGTAAGGATTGTAAGCGAGCCATTTCTAATACTAATGTTCTTAACCACTCAGCCATCTCCGGAACTTCTATTCCGGAAAGTTCTTCTGCTGATTTCGCCAATAAATATTCGTTATAATCGGGTTCTGCAACGCACATTCTGATACAAGTCGGGAAGCACTGAATCCAAAGTCTGCGTTCCATCAATTTTTCAAATCCTCTGTGCAAATAACCGACATGTGTTTTTGCATGCACAACTTCATCACCGCTTACAGTTAATTCAATTGCCATGTTTCCGGTAACACCCGGGTGATTTGGTCCTTGCCAAAGTTTAATAAATTTTTCGGAAGTCAGATCAATATCCAATTCTCCGTTTTCTTTAACCTTAGGATATTTGCTTCTGTCGGGTTGCCAGTTGAATATATTTTTTTGTTCCTTCATTTTAACTTAACTTTTTTTTCATGTATTCGGCAGGGTCGTTAGTTTCTCTTCCGGGTCTCGGGAAATACGTTTCTTCTGCATATTTTTTTGTGTCAAAGTCTCTTCTGTAGGGCGGAATATCATCCCATCCTTCTAAAATAAAATTGTCCGTTACACCCGGACTATCCGGAAAATTTATTCCGAACATTTCTCTTAACTCTCTTTGATAGGTTGCAACTTGCTGCCACAATTTATGGGCTGATTCCATCTCTGAATTTTCACGCGAAATCATCGTTCTTACCGCAATATCAATTTTTGCATTCGGATTATTGAGAATATAAGTTAATTGAAACAATCCGTCTTCAATCCAATCTACAGCAGTTAATAATACAAAATGTGTAAAGCCTAAGTTATTTTTCATGTGAGTGATTAAAGCAATTGTTTTTTCTTTTTCACATGTAATAAAGCTTAAATTATCTCTTCGTGAGACAATATCTTTTACATCAAAACGAAGTTTAATATCTTCTATATAATTTTCCATGTTTTTCAAATTCTTTTTTTTGAATCCTACCAATTATAATCGGGCATATTCCAGTCTTTAACAATTTTCTTTTGATTGCTTTTATACCAATCAAATTTTTCGGCATATTCATTAGCTCCTTCGGCTCTCCCGTCTTTAATTCTTTCTTTCAATTTATTAAATCCGGCAAGTAAAGCTTCCGGACGAGGCATACAACCGGCAACATAAACATCAACCGGGATATAGTGATCTAAACGATTTATTGTATTATAACTGTCCCAATACATTCCGCCGTTAATTGTGCAACTTCCGAGTGCCAATACATATTTTGGCCCTTGCATTTGCTCGTAGGTTCTGATAACACGTTTTAAGGTTTTTACCGCTAAATAGCCTGAAATTATAAACACATTAGATTGTCGCGGAGTCGGTCTCATCTGAACTCCGAAACGATAAGCATCAAAACGAGGGGTAACTAAAGGCGGAATTTCAATACTTCCGCAGCCGGTTCCGAAGCCTAATACCCAAAGAGACTCGGCTCTTGCCCAATTCAAAAACTTTTCAATAACTTTATTTTTGGGTTCTTTTACTTCGGGACGATCTGTACAAAAGTAATCGTTTAACGGATCGACTTGAATAATTGAACCGTCAGGTGTTTCTACATTTCTGATTTCGTTTTCTTTATGCAGAAATTTATTTAGATTTTCTGAATTATTATTTTCGTTTATCATTGTGTTTGATTCTTACATAAAAATGATGATTGCAATTACTCCAAATAACAAAGGAATTTTTAAAAACCATTGTACGGATTGTTCTATTCTGAATCTGGGAAAAACGACTCCGACAAAGACAGACCAGAAATAAATAAAAAAGGATTTTATAATTAACTCGAACCAATTACCGGCACCTCCGAAAAACAAGTTCATAAATAAAACGGCTTCAATTACATGTAATATCGCGGCGTTAGTTCTTAAAACACCTAAAAATGCTGAGTGGTATTCAGTAGGCGGTCCGATTGGTATTTCATTAGGAGCTTTAACTAAATTAAAAGGTGAATGTCCGAATGCGCCTAATAAAGATAACATGGCAGCGGCTGTTGCAAACGGGTTCGTAAATAAAGTCCAATTCATAATACCTCCTTGTTGAGCTGCTACTATTTCTGATATTGACAATGTATGGTATTGAACGGCGATAGAAATTACGGCTAAGGTCATCGGTACTTCAATAGTTGTAAACTGGGACAACCCTCTGCTGATTCCGATAGCAGAATAAGGATGTCCGCCTTCACCGGCACCTAATGCCATACCTAACATTCCGAAAAATTGGAAATACATAATAAGAACCAAATCACCGGCAAAAGAAAAATTACTGAAATAAGAAGACCCGAATATTAAAGGCATAAATAAAAATATCCCAACCCCTCCGGAAACACGAAATACAGGGCCTAAATAAAACATAACCCCATGAGTGATTGAATCTCTCAACGAATAGAGTTTAATCAAGTCAATCCAAGGTTGATAATAGGGGATTCCGTATCTGCCGGCTACCCTTGCACCGATTTTTCTCATAATTGCACTCATTAACAATCCCCAATTAAGAACAATAAAAAGTCCGAGAAAAACATATAATAATCTGATTACAATATCCATAAGTACTAATTATTTCTAATATTTGTTGTTGTAATAAATTAAAAAATTATCAAATAAATTATCAAAAGATAAGCAATTATATGCAACGCATAAGTTTGTCCGTTTCCGGTATAAATTCTTCTGAAATATCCGGCGCTTCCTTTTACAAATTCAGAAACAGAATTCCAAAACTGTGAAATAAACGGAGCGACTAAAAATCCTAATGCTTTGTTATATCCGGCATAAATATTATGTGACATATGGGTTGTTTCCGGTCGTTCCGGTCGTTCGCCCGAGTACACAATATTGAATTGTTTTACCTTTTTGGCTTTACTGTTAAGAACAATTAACCAAGCAAATAGAATTGCGAACATAATTCCTATAATTACCATTACCCGATAACCGCTCCAATAACCCAAGCTTGTGCTTGCTGTGGTATCATTCCAATGTAATGTTTCTGATGGGAAGAAACCGGCAATAGCATCTCCGATGGGTTGTAAAACTAATTCAGGGCGAGCCGAGAAAATCATAATTGCAATAATCATAATATATATCGGAATGATAAACCAAATTGATATTTCTTTAACATTTCGATGTTTATCTTTTAATTGCCCTAAGAAAACGGAATAAATCAAACGGAAACAATATAAAAAGGCAATTATTCCGGCAAAAAATACAATTGCACCTTGAAAATACCAACCTTTTAAAATAACCGAATTGTAAAACAACCATTTACCGGCAAATCCGGATAAAGGCGGCACCCCGGATAAAGTTATTATACCTATTAACACAGCAATAAATGCAAACGGCATTCGTTGAATTAAACCACCCATTTCATACATTTTATGCGTTTTCACTCTCAGTACAACTGCACCGATTGCCAAGAATAATATGGCTTTAAATAAAAAGTGATTGATTGAATAGGTTATTCCGGTTAACCAACCGAGATGTGTCATTATGGTAAATGCAAACAAAATATAACCTAATTGACCGATACTTGAATAAGCTAACAATTTTTTTGCATCTTCTTGAAATGCTGCTGCTAAATTTCCTACTAAAGCTGTAATTGCTCCTAACCAACCTAAAACATATAATACGGAATTTGTTCCGGCATTTTCTGCACCCATCGCTAAAAATAATGTTATCAGCCCAAATACCCCGGCTTTCAACAATATTGCCGAAACCATCGGAGAAACATCAGATTCGGCCTCGGCGTGTGCACCGGGTAACCAAATGTGAAGTCCGATTGTTGCAGTCTTTGTCATAAAACCGATTGCCAATAACAAATAAATTAAATCAGCGTGCGAAGTTAACATACTCAATGCCGTAAGAGAAATTCCGGCTTGAGCACCGGTCATTGCAAATCCGACTAACATTAAATAAGCACCCGCAACCGAAAACAACATATAGCTAAACCCGTGGGGCATAGAACGTTTTCCTCTGATAATCAGTATGTATGATCCTAATGTCATTAATTCCCAAGCGAAGAAAAATTGCAATAAATTTTCAGCCTGAATAATACCTCCTAAACCGGCAAACATAATCAGTGCTGCCGGGTAAAAGCCTTTTCGTTTTCCTTTGGCATAAAAACCGGCTATTAATGTTAAAATTCCGCCGCCTATAAAAATAGCTCCGAAAATAAATCGCAACATATCTTTCTCAAATAAATCCGGTAAAAAGCTGTATCCGTAATATGACATTCCGGCAATTGCTATAATATTTTTCACAAAAGCAGGTAAGAAATCAACTAAAAATAAAACTGCAATAAAAAACAAAGGAATATAATTAATTAAACTGCCTCCTTCAACAAAAGAAGAGCTGTAAAATCCTATAATATAAGTTAATACTCCTACTATGGCAACCGGAACAATTTCATTTATTTTAATTTTAAATGTTTTTTTCTCCGAAACTTCTCCTTTAATAGCATAACCCAACCATTTGAATAAATAAACTCCTTCGAAAAAAGAACCCAATAAAACGGCTGCAACCCAAATCATATTACTTTTGGCTGTAAGAGTCATAATTAATTCCCATTTTCCAAAAAATGAAGGGAATGGAGGAAAGCCGATTAAAGTAAATACAAAAGTTCCGAAAAGCACTAATAAAAACGGTTTTTGGCGAAGATCTGACCATTTTTTAATATTATCTTTTTTTATAATTCCGGCTAACCAAAACAAGCCTGCTTTTGCTAAATAATGTGAAACAAGAATTGTAAAGGCAATAAACATAAACTTTTCTCCGAGAACCGGTTTAAAGCCGATAATCATTACTAATAATCCGATTTGTCCTACCGATGAATAGCCGAGCAATCGTTTAGCGTTTCTTTGTTTTATTCCCAATAAATTTGAGCCGATAAATGTAATGATGCCTAAATTAGCTAATAATTGATATCCGTCAAACGAACCGATTTCAGATAATTTGAACAGAACATATAAAACTGCCGTACCGGAAGCTGACGAGATTATCGCTGCAATTCCGGGTTTTGCACTTTGATACACATCTAAAGCCCATCCGTTAGCCGGAAAGGGTTTCAACTCTAAAAGGATTGCTCCGAGAATTAAGAATACAGCAATCGAACCGCCTTTAAATGCCGTCATGTTTGCATTAACAAAATCGACGATGTTCAATGAGCCGGTATAATAATATCCGAAAACTATACCAAGTAATAAAAAGGAAGCAATAATTCCGGTTGCAATCATATATTTAAAACCGGAAGCAACCGCATGTTTCTTTTTATGAAGAACAATCATTCCGGCTGTTGCGATGCTTTGAACTTCTAAGAAAACGAATAAGTTAAAAATGTCTTGTGTCAATACAATAACATTTAATCCCATAATCAAAATAAGATAAACGGCTAATGCATTTTTACCTAAGTTAAAAAGAGTTTTATATAAATATACGGCACTTAATAAACCTACCGTGTTAATTAAAAATGTAACCACTGCTTCATTATACCCCATTTGTAAGTTAATAGAATACGGCGGTTTAAATCCAGCGGTAAACACTTGAATTGTTTCTTGACTTCCTGAATAAAATGCATACAACCATTGTCCGGAAATAAATGTTAAAAATGAAAGTGCTGCCAACATCATTGATGCAGCAAAATGTTTATTTTTATTTCCTGAAAAACCGAGTGCAAATGCAATTCCTAATGCAGCAGTTATAATATGAATCGGTGAAATCATTTTGTTTCTTATTGAATTTTTATATTCTTAAAAAATTACCATTTTAAGTCTTTAAAATTTTGAATTTCAAGACTTCCTTTTTGTTTATACAATTTTATAACATAGGCCAACATTAAAGCCGTAACACCCAGTCCGATAACAATTGCCGTTAAAACAAGTGCTTGCGGTACAGGATCGACAATTTTATTAACCACATCTGTTAAACCTACAGCTTCATCTAAAATAGGTGCAGTTTTTCCTTTTACATAAGCCAATGTTACAATAATTACATGTAAACCGGTATCAAATAATGTGAAGCCTATAACCATTTTTATTATGTTCTTTTGCGTCAGAATTGCCCAAATTCCGATAACAACCAGAATAAATCCGGTAATCATAGATATATATTCTATATTAAAATATTTCATGTGTCTAAAAAATTTGTAAGTAATTAATATTCTGCAAATTGAGTCGTGT
>DYOF01000048.1 GCA_020720665.1 Acetofilamentum sp.
TTTCATAATTGTAAATTTAAGTGAATAATAAATTATATTTAAGAGTTCAAAATTACAACAAATAAAAATAATTTTAATATTATTGTGTTAATTCTTTTTTAAGAAATTTACCGGTATAGCTGTTTTTATCTTCTGCTATTTCTTCCGGAGTTCCTTCTGCTATAATATAGCCGCCTTTTTTTCCGCCTTCTTTGCCTATGTCAATAATATAGTCGGCAACTTTAATTACATCCATATTGTGTTCAATTACAACTACGGTATTTCCTTTATCAACTAAACGATTTAAAACTTTAAGCAACATTTTTATGTCTTCAAAATGTAAACCGGTTGTCGGTTCATCTAATATATACAAGGTTTTTCCGGTGTCTTTTTTAGCCAACTCGCTTGCTAATTTAACTCTTTGAGATTCTCCGCCCGAAAGCGTGGTTGACGACTGACCGAGCGTAACATAAGCCAAACCGACATCAATTAATGCTTTTAAATTTCTTTTTATTTTAGGAATTTTTTCAAAAAAATGATAAGCGTTTTCAATGGTCATATCCAAAACATCGCTTATTGATTTTCCTTTATATCTGACTTCAAGTGTTTCGCGGTTATATCTCTTTCCTTGACAGTCTTCGCAACGGATGTAAACGTCGGGCAAAAAATTCATTTCAATTGTTCTTAAACCGGCACCTTGGCAAGTTTCACATCTTCCGCCTTTAACGTTAAATGAAAATCGTCCTGATTTATATGCTCTGATTTTTGATTCGGGAAGTTCTGCATAGAGTTTTCTTATTTCATCAAATACTTTGGTGTATGTTGCAGGGTTGCTGCGCGGAGTTCTGCCTATGGGGGATTGGTTTACTTCAATAACTTTGTCAATGTGTTCAAGCCCGTTAATTGATTTATATGCTAAGGGTTCTTTTATTGAACGGTAGAAATGTTTACTTAAAATAGGGTGGAGCGTGTCATTAATTAAGCTTGATTTTCCGCTTCCTGAAACACCGGTTATACAAATAAATTTTTCGAGAGGCAAATTCAATGTTACATTTTTTAAGTTATTTCCTTTTGCACCGGATAATGTTATAAATTTCTCGTTTCCGATTCTCCTGTTTGTAGGTACTGAAATTTCTGTTTGTTTGTTTAAGTATGCGGCTGTCAGAGTGTTACTTTTTAAAATATCGTCGGGTGTTCCGAAAGCAGTTATTTCTCCGCCGTGTATTCCTGCATTCGGACCCATGTCAATAATATAATCGGAAGCCAACATCATATCTTTGTCGTGTTCCACAACAATTACCGAATTGCCGGTATCCCTTAATTGTTTTAAAGAATGAATGAGTTTTTGATTGTCTCTTTGATGTAAACCGATACTGGGTTCGTCAAGAATGTAGAGAACATTAACTAATTTTGAACCGATTTGAGAAGCTAAACGAATGCGTTGGCTTTCACCTCCCGATAGGCTGTTTGAATTTCTGCTTAAATTCAAATAACCCAAACCGACATCTAAAAGAAATTGAATTCTGTTTAATAATTCTTTGATAATTTCTTTGGCAATTATTTGTTGTTTGCCTGTTAATTCAGAATTGATATTGCTTAAAAATGTGTGTAAATCACTAATGTCAAGTTCTGTTAATTCAGCAATCGTTTTTCCTGCAAATTTGAATGCCAATGCTTCTTCTTTAAGTCGTTTGCCCCGGCATACCGGACAAACTTCGTCAGAAAAATAGGCGTTTTTTATTTTTAGCGAATTGGCATTTGTACCTTCTGAGTGTCTTTCTAAATAGGAATAAATTCCGTCAAAACTGAGTTTTATTTTTGAAGATACGCCTAATGTGGGATTTTCAATTTTAAAGGGTTCGTCGCTTCCGTTTAAAATGATGTCTAATGCGTTTTGCGGAATATCTTTTACGGGTGTTTTAAGACTTGCTTTGTATTTTTTTAAAATGGCTTCTATTTGCCAAAATATCAAGGTGTTTTGATATTCTCCCAAGGGTTTAATTCCGCCTTTGCGAATACTTAATTCCTTATCGGGAATTATTTTATTGATATTAAGCGTGCTGATGGTTCCTAAGCCTTTACATCGGCTGCACGCTCCGTGCGGAGAATTAAATGAAAACGAATTAGGAGCCGGTTCGTCGTAGGATAAGCCGGTAGTGGGGCACATTAGGTTTTTACTGAAATACCGCAGTTTTTCCGTATCGTGTTGTGCAACCGCTAAAACTCCTTTTCCTTGCTGCAGGGCGGTATTTACTGAGTCTTTAAGTCGTTTTTCATTTTTTTCATATACAATCAATTTGTCAATTACGATTTCAATGTCGTGGGTTTTGTATCTGTCGAGATGAAAACCGGGTGTTATTTCAATAATTTGACCGTTTACGCGTGCATTTAAAAATCCTTTTTTCCGGATAGAAACAAACAATTCTTTATAATGTCCTTTTCGACTTTTTACAATCGGAGCTAAAAGATAAATTTTCTTTGTATTAAAATCGTTTAAAATTAGATTATTGATTTGCTCGGTGGTATATTTAATCATTTTTTCGCCGGTATTGTATGAGTATGCAGTTCCGGCGCGGGCATATAAAAGTCTTAGGAAATCATAAATTTCGGTAATTGTACCGACTGTTGAACGCGGGTTTTTATTTGTTGTTTTTTGTTCAATTGATATTACCGGACTTAAACCTGTAATTTTATCAACATCAGGGCGTTCCAAATTACTCAGAAATTGACGGGCATAGGCAGAAAATGTTTCAATATATCTGCGTTGTCCTTCGGCATAGATTGTATCAAAAGCAAGAGATGATTTTCCGCTTCCGCTCAAACCGGTAATAACGGTAAGTTTATTACGAGGGATTGTTACATCAATGTTTTTAAGATTGTGTACACGAGCTCCGGATACGATTATTTTATCATCCATGTTAATTGAAAACTAAAAAAGTTTGCAAAGATAGGCTTAAAGTTTGAATTCAGAAAGCTAATTTTAAACGGACTTTTGACATGAGGGCAAAAAAAAGGAGCTTTTCAGCTCCATTATTATTTTTTTTAAAATTTTATTTTGTAATAATTATTTTTTCCGAGAAATGTTTGTTTTCGGTTATTGCTTTAATTATGTATAATCCGTCAGAACAATTAACCGTAAATGAATTTAAACCTTCTTTTGTAAGTTCTTTATTGAATATTAATTGTCCGTTCATATTATATATTTCTAAACTCATTTTTTCGTAAGGAGAATGTATGAAAATTTGATTTTTATTTGTATAAATGTTCAAATGTTCGGAGTTTATATCCTTAATATCTGTTGCACCTATAAAAGTTAAATCAAATCTGTATGGATTATCGCCGTTTGTGTATGAAAAGTTAAATGTTGTTGTATTTGTAAGTGCATACGTTTGGGTTGTTAATCGGTCTATTAAATTTACCGAGAAGCCTTCTTCTAAAGCTAAATCTTTTACATTTAAAGTGTATTCGCCGTAGATACCGGATTTAAAATGCAAAGGAATTATTTTATTTACGGTTTCTGTTTTGAAAACATTTATTGCACACGGTGTATTATCTGAAAGTACTGAATATAACTGCGGAGTTTCAACATCTAATACACTTAATTTCATCGCATCGTATTGAGCATCAAATAAATCTGTTGCGTTTACATCTGAGGAAACTATTGATTGGTCGAAATAATCAAATCCGGAAACTTCTAATTTTAAAGTATTTTCAGATGCTTTTGCTACAGATTCTTTAAAAAAGTGAGTTCTGGCTGAATTGGTAAATGTAAAAGTCGCATCGGCATCTGTTTTTATAAAGAAACCTTCGCCGGGAAGAATGTATTGGTCGCTGTTGTTTATAGATATTCCGCCGATTTTATAGAGTTCAAAATTTTTATTTGTTTTATTGTATGTGTAAAATACGGGATTAATATCTGCGGGCAGAGTTAATGCTTCCAAATTAATTGATGAGGGATAAGGATTTCCCGACAAATTAATACCTTTATTGATTGAACCGCTTGTATTAGCAGAAAATACGGGGATATCATAAGTTCCTGTATTTATTATTCCGGCGATATATGATGTGTCATTCAAATCCGTAAATACCGAATAGCCTATACCGGGTTGCAGGTATTGACCTAACGATGTATTTGTCCAATCGGCGCTTTGTTCATTCCAGAATTTGAAAATTGTGGCTTCGGAAAACGAATTTGTGTAAACACCTTCCAAAATAGGGCTGTATAATTCTGTTTGATTGGCTGTAATAATTTTTTCAGAAATACCTTCCAACAAAGAATTGGTATTAAAATCTATAAAAGAAGACCCATCTTTTAAAATAATTTTAGCCTTTTCACCGGTTAAATTTTCTAAATTTATAGCAGAACCTTCATAAAAAGTAACGGCATTTCCTTTTTCTATTGTAATAATCGGAGTTCCCGTATATGATGAATCGCTTAAAATCAATCCACCCGAGGGATAAACCGATAAAGCCGTATCGCTTGCAAGTGCTTTTTCTGCATTTTGCTCAATAAATATTTGTCTGAATTGCAATTGCCCTGTTGCTTCTTTTGTTTTTAAATTATTTCCTACTTTAACTTTTCCGCCGTTTATAACTAAATCCGGTGCAATCAGGTTTGCTGTTCCTAATGCTTTTTCTGCATTTTGTTCAATAAAAATTGTGCCTCCTCTGCCACAATAAATTGACGGGTTTGAAGAAGTTTTCGCATTTTTTTCTGCATTTTGTTCAATAAAAACGGTTCCGCCGTAAATACCCAAATGTCCTCCGCCGGATGCATTTTTTTCTGCATTTTGTTCAATAAAAATTGTTCTTCCGCCCGTAAGGTGTAAATTACCACCGGCTGTTTTTTCTGCATTTTGTTCAATAAAAACAAAACCGCCGCTGCCGATGTTTAAGTCGCCGGATAATGTTTTTTCATTTGCATTTTTTTCAGCATTTTGTTGTATGAAAACAAAACCGCCGCTGCCGATACGCATTTCGGCAATTCCTTTTGTGTTCTTTTCGGCATTTTGTTGAATGAAAACAAAACCGCCGCTGCCGATATTTAAAGTTGCTGCACCTTTTACCGTTTTAAACGGATTTTCGGATACGTTTACGCTCGCTCCGTCTAAAACAAATAAACCGGAGTTTTCGGAGGACATTCCTTTGGAAACGTAGTCGGGTCCGATATTAAGCGTTGCAGCGTTTTCAATGTTAAGGTTTACGTCACCTTTTATTCCGGGAAATTTTTCGGCATTCTGTTCAATAAATACCGTTCTGCAACTTAAGTCGGATACCGCTTTATCAGTTCCTTCTATTGTTACATTTCCGCCGTTTCCGATAATTAAACGATCGCATACTGCATTCGGATTTTGTATAAATGCATTACAGCCAAAAATTGTAACCGAATCTGCCGGTCCGGGAACTCCGGTTACATCCCAATCGTCCGGATTGTCCCAATTTAAAACTCCGTCATCGGGGTCTGATACGAAGCTGTGTCCTGCAATAACATACATATCATCATAATTACTGCAATTTCCGTTTGAAACCGTCCAACGAAATGAATTTTGTCCGTAGTTAATATTTTGGCACTGTGTATTGTATCCTGTGATATTTGAAAATACTACCGGAGTTCCGGTTATTTGTGTCCAATAGCCCCATTCACTAATTTGAGGTGCATTTGCATTTAATTGTACATCGGGGAAGATATTAATGTTTATGTCGGGTTCTATCAGAAAAATATCTTCTCCGGCATATGCAAACGGCATAGCGTTGATTATTAATAAAGTGTCTGAATCAGATACTGTACCGTTTGAAACAACATATTCGAGTTCAGTAGTATCCTGTTGTAAGCCTGAAATTTTTACTAAACCTGCCGATAGAGTTTCTATAATTGCTGTTCCGCTGAGAACATTCCAATATCCGAAATAATCCTGGTATGGAACCGAGATAGAGATATAAACTGAATCTGCACAAATAAATTGGTCCTCACCTGCATCGGCAACCAACTTAGGTGCTTGAAGTTCGTATGCTCCGATATCAATAGATTCATAAAATCTGGAATTTCCGGCAAAATCATTAAAGTAGTTGAAAAACAAGTCAACATATCCGCCGTTTATACCTATCGAGTTGGGATGTAATGAAAAATTTTGATTTTCGGGAGAAGAAAACAAGGGGTCGTTTCCTAATAATTCTGTATAATTAGTAATATTAGTAGCTAAAATTCCTCCGGATAAAATGCAATTGCTGATAGTTGAGCTTGGTGGATTTGCATAAATAAGATAGTTTTGAGCTGTTGTGTTGTAACATATTGAGTTAATTATTCCGATTTGGCTGTACTCAATATATATGTCTTGTCCTGAAAAAGCGGCACTATTATTATAAAACGTACAATTTATTATACTATCTGCTGGAATTGACGATACTGCTATAGCACCTCCGTTTTCGGCATTATTGTTGTAAAAAACATTACTTTCTGTGGAAGGTAAAACAGTTTCTGAAAATAATGCACCGCCATTTGATACAGCTAAGTTTTGAGAAAAACTACATGCAAAAATTCCGGGTTGAACGTCATTAGTATATATAGCTCCTCCGTTTTGAGCTGAATTATTATTAAAGTTACAATGGAATAAATTAACTTCATCAATAGCTATTCTCAGTGCACCGCCGTTTTTTGAAGTATTTATGGCGTATTCAAAGGTGCAAGAATCTAGGACGCTTTGGGACATCTGAGCGTCTATGAATTCAATACCTCCCCAGCCGGTTACTTTATCAACAGGTGTGAATAGTATTGTGCTGTCTTTTGTGCCGTATGCATTAATACAACCGTTTGAAAAGATGGTATAGTGATCCATAAAATTGACAGTTGTGCCGGGTAAAATTGCTAAATTTCCCATGTTAGAAATTGTTACATCCGAATTAATGTAAACTGTATCTTTCCATGTAGTAAATCCGTTAATATCTCCTATCCATAATTGATAAAAACCACCTTCATCAGCACCGATATCGGGGGTTTCACCATCACGAGTTTCGCCGTCAATATCTTCCGTTATAAGATAATTAAATGCTGCTCTTCTTTCAACACAAGATATATCGGGTGAAATATGCAAATCGGTTTCGGAAACAAAATCGGGTACTGCAACAAAAGAGTTATAATCAGAATTATATGTCGATATCCAGCTATCAAGGGTATAATTATTTATATAATCTTTAAAAATATTAGGTGTTGTTGTATAATACAAATTGTAATCAAAGGAATTATTTTGAGACATATTATTAACAATAACGGCAAATCCTTGTGTTCCGGAATTAATAATAATGTTATTTTGAATCGTATTATGCGATGAGTTTGTTTCAGAAATATCAACGGCAGCACTTGTTGCATTACCGTCTTGAATCCGAATGCTGTTAAAATATGTATCAATCCATGATGCATTGGTGTAATTAATTCCTGTTGATTTTATGATATTTCCCCCGTTTCGGGTTGTTAACATATTATTGGCAATAAGATAGGTTAAACCCGGGTATCCGTTTGTGTTTAAATTAGACAATTCTATACATGTTTTATTATTGCTTGTTCCTTCTAAATTAATTTTATTAGAGTTAATTTCAAAACCGTTTTGAATGTTCTGTAAATAAATTCCTTTTAAAGGAACGTTGGAAACATCGGAAAAAATTGTGTTTTTTTTGATTTCTAATATACTTGAGGAGTTAAAGCGTAAACCCGCAGAATAAAAATTTGTGATATGGCATCCGGTTATTCCGATATTAAAACTTGAAGAACCGATATCATTGAAATATACAGAATAAGAACCGCCGATTATGGTATCATTAATAAATCTGATATTACTGATGCCGTTTGTGTTTTCGTTATAAATAACACTATAATTAGTGTTATCATAATCGCTTGAAAGGTCTGTTCGTCCGGTAAATTTACAATTTTCAAATGTGTTGGTATCAACAGTATAATCGGAATTATCAAATTTAACAACACAACCGACATAGTCATCAGTTGATGTGTTCCTAAAATGAATATCTTGTATTAGATAATATCCGCCGGCTATTTGAATGACGTAATTTAAATCCGAATTGGCGAAGTATTCTACAGACACTTCACCGTTTTCTCCTTCTTTTTTCTTAAATGTTACAATATGGTTGTCAGGGTTGCTTAAATTTGGCAAAACAAATTGCTCGTTGTAAGTGCCGGGATAGACTTCAAAGGTTATATCTCCGGTTAATACTCCGATATCACTTATAGCAGCAGCAAAGGTGAGATAAGTTTGCCCTGTACCGATTGTGTATGTTCCGCCTGTTATTTGGGCAAAAACGGATGCATTAACAAAAAAACTGAAAATGCAAATAATTAAAAGTTTGTGAATTGTTTTCATAATTTGAATTAGTTTAAAGTTAATTTATAGAATTTAGGAATGTAATTTACGATAATTTTTAATAATTAATAAATTTTTTTAAATCTTTAAACCGATTACAAGAATATCATCAATTTGTTTGAATGATTTCCCGTTAATATCTATGTGGTTTTGCCAATTAATTATGGTTTCGTCAAAAATTTCTTTTTGTTCTTTCATGCTTTTATTATTAATTTCAGAAATTAATTGTTCAAATTGTTTCATCATAAATTTTCTGCTTTTATCACCGCCGAATTGATCAACATATCCGTCAGATAACATATATATTTTATCTTCATTTTTAATATCAATGATATGATTTGTGAAATTTTTCTCAATTCCGTAATGTATTCCTACAGGCATTCTGTCAGGTTTAAATTTTATTAATTCATTATCTCTGACTAATATAATAGGATTTTGTGCCCCGGCAAACTGCATTTTCATATCCTTTTTATCAATGATACAAACGGACATATCCATTCCGTCCTTAGATTCACCGTCTTTACCGGTTTGTCTTAATGCTTCTTTAATCGAGTCTCTTAATTTATCAAGTATAATTCCGGCTTGAATGTTTTCACCGACTTCATTAAATAAATTAATAACGATTTCATTTAAATTAGAAATCCCCAATAAGCTCATAAATGCTCCGGGTACTCCGTGTCCGGTACAGTCGGCAGCTACAATTATTATTTTATTTCCGCGATCTTTTGCCCAATAATAATCCCCGCTGACAATATCTCTCGGTTTAAAAAGTATAAAGTGTTCTGAAAGTATATTTTCAAAATATTCATCAGGAAGTAAAACAGCTTCTTGTATTCTTTGTGCATATATGATGCTGTCGGTTATATCTTTATGTTGTTTTTCAATTTCATTATAGGCATCTTGTAAATTTTCGGCTTGAGCCTGAATTTCTTCTTTTTGCTGGTTAAGCATTGTATTCTTTTCGGTAATTTCTTGGTTTTTGTCTTTCAACAAATTATTTGCTTTAACCTTTCGTCTGTATGAACGAATTAAGTTAAATGCAATAATAATCATTAATAAAACTCCGGCTGTTAATCCTAATTTTACAATTCTGTCTCGTTTATCTTTTTCAATTTGAAGTACTTCTTTCTTTTTGTCTTCAAGTTCTCTTTCTTTTTCTTTTTTATCAAACTCATGCTGCATAGCTAATTGAGTTAATTCTTTTGTTTTTTCTTCATTTTGCAGAGAATCTTTAATTTGAATAAATGAAATGTATATTTCTGATGATTTTTTATAATCGCCTAATTTATAATAAACTCCGGCTAAAATTCCGTATATTTCTTTTATTTGATTTTTAGAATCAATTTCTTTTGCTAATTGCAGTGCGTTTTCTAAAAATACTTTACTTTTTAAAAAGTTATGGGTTTCAGAATAATATGATGAGATATATATGTATGAACTGATAATTCCGAAAGTATTTCCTAATTGTTCTCTTATTTTAAGTCCGTTATTGAAATAAAAATATGCAGTATCGAATTTATTATCTTTTAGATATAATTGCCCTAAAATGTCATCAATTGTAGCTAAATACATTACATTGTTTTGTAATTCACTTATTTCTCGGCTTTTATTCAAGTATTGTATTGCTGTATCGGCAGTTGATTGCAGTGAATCGCTCAAATGTTTTGTGTAATAATTATTCCCTAAATACAAATATGAAGTAGCAATTCCGTATTGGTCGTTTAATTCCAAGTTTATTTTTAATGCTTTGTGATGATAATTCGTAGCTGTTTTGTAATCATCTTTTTTATAAGAAGAATATACAATGCCTATAGCATCGTAAACAGCGGCAACTCCTTTTTTATCACCAATTTCTTCTCTTATTGAAAGACTTTTAAAATAATAATCCAATGCTTGTTTCCAATCAGCAATTTGCGAGTAAACATTTCCGACGTTTCTTAATGCAATTGCAATTCCGTTTTTGTCATTAAGTTTTTCAAAAGCTTCGAGACTAATTGTGTAATACTTATGCGCATTTTCATAGTCAGAAGCATAATAGTAAACAGCTCCTAAGTTTTTGGTGGCATATGCAATACCCTTTTCATAATTTAATTTAGCAGCTAAATTGTAACTTTCTTGACCATATATTAAAGCATCTTCAAAATTTGACATTTTAATTTTCCAAACAAAATCATTTAATTGATTTACTTTTACAGTGTCTTCAGGCATTTTTTCAAATGCTTTTTTTATACTGTCTGTTTCAGATGTTTTTTGGGCAAGTATTAAATTATTGAAAAAGGAAAAGTGAAGAAATAATAAAATTGCCGTAGTGTATTTAATAAACTTCATCATATTTTGTTTAATAAAAAAATAATACTTAACAAAAATATAATATTTACTTAAAATTAGCTTAAATATTTTATAAATATTCATAAAATTTGATGAAAGTATTTTTAATTAAAGATTTTAATAACAAAAATCTAAGAATTTTTTTAAAAAGTAAAATCTATAAAGTGCATATATTTAGACAGATAACATAATTATTAGAAATGTTGCATGACTTTTGTACAGCAATAGATGATAAAGTGTATCTTACATAATAAAAAAAATTTTTAACATTATAATTCACTGATTATGAATAATTCAATATCACTTCGATTAATTTTTGTTTTCGTATCTTTTTTTTCGGGCTTAAATTTATACGCTCAAACCGCAGATGAAAACAGTTTAATGAAATCATCAAGTTTTTCCGCATTTAAGTTCAGAAGTATCGGACCGGCATTTGCTTCGGGACGTATATCTGATTTTGCAGTTAATCCGCAAAATACGTCGCAATATTATGTAGCTGTTGCTGCCGGGCATGTTTGGAAAACTGAAAACGCGGGGATTACATTCAGCCCGATTTTTGATGAATACGGTTCGTATTCCATTGCAGATGTAGAAATTGATCCGAATAATTCAAATATCGTATGGGTAGGAACGGGTGAATACAACAGTCAGCGGGCAATAGGGTACGGCGATGGTGTTTATGTTTCTAAAAACGGCGGTAAATCCTTTACTAATGTCGGTTTGAAGAATACAGAACATATCGGTCGGATTGTAATAGATCCGAGAAATTCAAATGTATATGTTGCAGCACAAGGTCCGTTATGGGGTGCGGGCGGTGAAAGAGGTTTATTTAAAACTTCTGATACGGGAAAAACTTGGGATACATTGTTTACGATAAGTAAAAATACCGGCTTCACGGATATTGTTATGGATTCGAAAAATCCGGATGTATTGTATGCAGCAAGCTATCAAAGAAGAAGAAGAGTTTTTACTTTAATTGACGGCGGTCCGGAGTCAGCTATATATAAATCTGAGGATGCCGGAAAATCTTGGAATAAACTCGGAGGAGGATTGCCCGGCGGATTAGTAGGCAGAATCGGATTGGCTGTTTCACCCGTAAATTCTGATTATGTTTATGCAATAATTGAAGGGACAAACGGGTCAGGAGGCTTTTTCAGAACAACAGACAAAGGAGAAACATGGACAAAAATGAATTCATATGTTTCAACAAGTCCGCAGTATTATAATCGTATTTATTGCGATCCTGTTAATCCGGATGTTGTATATTCAATGGATACACAAAGCCGGTTTTCAACAGACGGAGGAAAAACGTGGACAAATTTCGGTTTATCGGAACGCCATGTAGATGATCATGCGTTATGGATTGATCCTAAAAATACCGATCATATAATTATTGGCGGTGACGGAGGTATTTATGATACGTATGATAAAGGTGAAAATTGGCGACATGTTTCAAATTTACCGGTTACTCAATTTTACAGAGTGGCTGTTGATAATGCAAAACCCTTTTATAATATTGCAGGAGGTACACAAGATAATAACAGTACGGTCGGTCCGTCTCAAACAATATGCGATGACGGTATTTTAACAGATGATTGGACGGTTACGCAGGGCGGTGACGGTTTCTTCTCAGCATTTGACACACAAAATCCGGATATTATGTATGCCGAGTCGCAATACGGCGGAATGGTAAGGTTTGACAGGAAAAGCGGAGAGCGTGTTTATATTCAGCCGCTTCCGCCGGAAGGTGAAGCTTATAGGTGGAATTGGAATGCTCCGTTTAAAGTCAGTAATTTTGATAATAAACGATTATACTTCGCCGCAAATAAATTATTCAGAAGCGATGACAGAGGTAATTCTTGGACGGTCATTAGTCCGGATTTAACCCGTCAGTTAAATCGAAATGATTTGAAAGTAATGGATGAAATCCAACCGGCAGATGCCGTGGCTAAAAATTCTTCTACTTCTTTTTTCGGAAATATTGTATCGTTTGACGAATCGCCGAAAAATGAAAAGCTATTATATGTAGGAACTGATGACGGATTAATTCAAATTACGGAAGACGGAGGTGTAAACTGGAGAAAAGTTGAGAATATTAAAGAAATTCCAGAAATGACATATGTAAGTTGTCTTTTTGCTTCGCAACATGATGAAAATGTTATATATGCAGCATTTGACGGAAGAAAAAATAACGATTTAAAATCATATGTAATGAAAAGTATGAACAAAGGCAGAACTTGGTTTCCTATTGTAAGTAATTTACCTGAAAAAGGAACTGTTCATACTATTGTTGAAGACCCGGTTGAACCGCAGTTATTGTTTGCCGGAACCGAATTCGGAATCTTTTTTTCCATAAACGGAGGCGGAAATTGGATTCAACTAAAATCCGGTCTTCCTACAATAGCAGTCAGAGATATTAAAATACAAAAAGACGAAGATGACTTGGTTTTAGCAACATTCGGAAGAGGGTTTTATATTTTGGATGATTATTCTTTACTCAGAAAAATTTCTGATAAAACTTTATCTGAGGACCATATTTTGTTTCCGGTAAAAGACGCATATATTTATTCGCAAACATCAAAAAAATACGGACAGGGAGCAACGGTTTACACCGGTGATAACCCTGAATACGGTGTTACATTTACATATTATATTAAAGATAAAATTAAAACTAAAAAAGATTTCAGAATTGAAGCCGAGAAAAAAGCTAAGGATAATAATGTCGATTATACGTTTCCTTCAATTGATATTTTAAGAGAAGAAGCCGATGAAATTAAGCCTTATATAATGTTTACCGTGAAAAATGAAAGCGGAGAAATTGTTCGGCGTATCGAACGACCGGCTACAAACGGCTTATTCAAATTTAATTGGGGTTTACGCCGTTTTAATATGTATCCGGTTACACAAGGCGGGTCGCCGACGCATAATAAACAAACCGGCGGTATTCCTGTACCTCCCGGTAAATATACCGTTTCAATGTCAAAAGTAATCAACGGTATAGAAATTCCGATTGGAGAAGCACAAAGCTTTAACTTAAAACCTTTAGGAAATTTAAGTTTACCGGCAAATAATCCTGTTGCCTTAGAATATTTTAAAAAAGAAGCTGCCGGTGTTTATGCTGCTGCCGAAGGTTTGACGCATTATGTCGATGATATGTTGAACAATGTTAAAGCATTAAAAACGGCATTAATTAACGGAGGCGGTTCAACACAAGAAGATTTGATGCGAGCCGATGAATATATTGCCGAATTACGTGAAATGAAACGAATTTTATCAGGTGATGAAATTATTGAAGGTTTAAATGAAAATGAATCACCTAATTTGAACTGGCGAATTTCTGCCGTTACATACGGAGCGTATCATGGGTCGGATGCAACACAAACACTAAAAGATAATTTACAAATTGTTAAAAACGGAGTTAAAGAAATGATAAGAGATGTGAAAGTTTTAGACCAAAAACTCCAAATATTAGAAAGCAGGGCAAACGCTGCCGGAAGTCCGTGGTCGCCGGGACGAATTCCTGATTTTAAGTAATAGAAATAATGTTAAATATTTTGGGGTAACATATCGGTTACCCCATTTTTTATCGGAAATTTATTTTGAGGCTGATAGTATAGTCGTAGAACTTTATAAAGTGAAACAATTTTATTGTAATGTGCAGTTTATCAGATTTTTAATATCAGTGAGACTTCCTTGTTCACAGCGAGCCTTTCAAATTTTACTTAAAACTATTCAATATCCAATAAATACCGACTAAAACAGCCGCACTACCGCCAAAAATTCTTAAAAAAACAGATAATTTACGATTATTACTTTCGTGTGTTTTTTGTGAAATAATTCCGATTGTAACAGCATAAGCAACCATAGCCAAAACGGTTCCGACACCAAAACCGAATAAATAAAATACTGACCCGCTTTTTGTGGGCAGTGCTAAGGTAGGTAAAATGGCTATAAGATGAGAAACTCCGGCAACTCCGTGTATCACGCCTATACCTAAGGCACTGATTATATTTTGTTGATGACTTTTGTTATGTTTGTGTATATGCTTCGCTTCCTTTGAATGTGAATGAGCATGAATATGAACATTATCTTCATGCATGTGAGGATGAATATGTTTATGTTTTCCGCCGTGATTGTTTTTTAGTTTCAATAATGCCCAAATCCCTATTCCTATCAGTAAAAATCCTACAATCTTTTCACCATGATTTGAAATTAAATCAACATTAATTTTGTCTTTTAAAAGAATAAATATTACTCCTATAATTAACATTCCGAAAGTGTGACCTAAACCCCATGATAAACCTATTGACCAAGAATTTTTTTTGCTGTCGATAGTAAGCGGTGTTACTGCTGCCAAATGGTCGGGTCCTGATATAACATGTAAAATACTCATTATTACTCCTGAAATAATAGGTATATCTGAATACAGTAATCCGTTTTCTGCATGTAATATAATAGGAGAAAAGATATTAGAAATCATTATTCTGATGTGAAATTATTTGTAAATAATTATTTTTTATATCGGAAATATGCCGAACAAGCACCCTCTGACGATACCATGGGAGCACCTAAAGGATTTTCCGGATTACATAATTTGCCGAATGCGGGACATTGGTTTGGTTTTTTCAAACCTAACATAATTTCTCCTGCAATACAGATTGCATCTTCATTTTTTTTGTAATGTTCAATATTGAATTTCTTTTCGGCATCAAATTGTTCATAGTTCAATTTCAGTTTTAAACCGCTTAAAGGAATTTCACCTATACCTCGCCATGTTCGATCGGTAATTTCAAAAATTTCAAACATTGTTTGCTTGGCCGGTATATTACCTTCTTTTTTTACTAATCGTTTGTATTCATTTGCAACCGTATATTGTCCGCATTCTAATTGTTGCACGGTATTTAAGATTCCGTTAAGAATATCAACAGGTTCAAAACCGGTAACAACAATCGGTGTACGGTATTTTTCTGCTAAAGGAATATATTCTTCATAACCCATAATCGTACACACATGTCCGGCTGCTAAAAATCCTTGAATCAAATTATCAGGTGATGATAAAATTGCTTCCATTGCCGGAGGAACCAAAACATGTGATGATAAAATTGAGAAATTTTTTAATGATTTTTTGTAAGCCACTGAAACGGATAATGCGTTTGCCGGTGCGGTTGTTTCAAAACCTACTGCTAAAAAAACAACTTCTTTGTTTGGGTTTTCTTCTGCTAATTTAACTGCATCAAGCGGTGAATAAACAATTCTGACATCTCCGCCTTCTGCTTTAATTTTTAATAAATCTGTATATGAACCGGGTACTCTTAACATATCTCCGAACGATGTAAAAATGACATTTTTCAATTCGGCTATCATATGCGCTTTGTCAATAATTTCAATAGGTGTTACGCAAACAGGGCATCCGGGACCGTGAACTAAATTGATTTCCTCAGGTAACAGTTCTTGTAAACCGTATTTCATAATTGAGTGGGTTTGCCCGCCGCAAATCTCCATAATCGTCCATTGTTTTGTAACAATTGAACGAATTTTTTCGGCAATTTGTTTAACCGTTGTTATATCTCTGAATTCATCAACGTATTTCATCTGTCTAAAAATTTGTAATTAATTAATAATCTGCAAATTGAATGCATGAAATAATTTATAATGCTTGTTTTTCCTCGCAGATAGGAACACCTTTATAAATCTGCATTAAATAATTTCTTCTGTTAGTCATACCCTTGTGTGTAAAAATCGTTTTACCCGGGTGTTTCATC
>DYOF01000183.1 GCA_020720665.1 Acetofilamentum sp.
TGCATTCAATTTGCAGATTATTAATTAATTATAAATTTTTAGACAGATGAAATATATTGCCGTTTTAGGATCTACCGGTTCAATCGGAACTCAAACATTAGATGTTATCAGACTAAACCCGGATTCATTTAAAGTACATACCTTAACAGCCGGCAATAATGTTGAATTATTGATTAAACAAGCCATTGAATTTAAACCCGCAGTTGTTGTCATTGCCGATAAAAATAAATATAAAGATTTGGCTAAAGCGTTATCCTCCTACCCCATTAAAGTTTTAGCGGGAAATTCAGAAATTGAAAATGCCGTCAGCAATCCGGCTATCGATATTGTTTTAACTGCTATGGTTGGGTTTTCGGGTTTGTTGCCGACAATAAAAGCCATTAAAGCAAATAAAACAATTGCATTAGCAAATAAGGAAACATTAGTTGTTGCAGGTGACATCATTTCTGAATTAGTGAAAAAACACCGCGTAAATATTATACCGGTTGATTCTGAACATTCTGCAATATTTCAATGCTTAGCAGGAGAATTTCATAATCCTGTTGAAAAAATATATTTAACGGCATCAGGCGGTCCGTTCAGAACAAAAAACATTCAAGAACTTGAACATGTAACTATAAAACAAGCACTTAAACATCCGAACTGGGATATGGGAGCAAAAATAACCATAGACTCGGCAAGTATGATGAATAAAGGGCTTGAAGCAATTGAAGCAAAATGGTTGTTTGAATTAGAACCGAAACAAATTGATATAATTATACACCCGCAATCAATAATTCATTCAATTGTACAATTTTCAGACGGTTCAATGAAATCGCAAATGGGCTTACCCGATATGAAATTACCTATTCAATATGCTTTAACATACCCCAATCGGTTACATTCAGATTTTGAACGTTTTAATTTCATAAATTATCCTGAACTCACTTTTGAAAAACCCGACTTAAATAAATTTAAAAACATACAAATCGCTTATGATGCGATGACCAAAGGCGGCAATGTGCCTTGTGTTATGAATGCAGCGAATGAAATTGCCGTTGATGCATTTTTAAAGGAGCAAATAAAATTTACAGAAATTCCTAAAATTATTGAAAAAACAATTAATAAAACTAATTTTGTAGCCCGTCCGTCTGTTGCCGATTATATAGATAGTGATGCAGAAGCAAGAAAAATTGCAAACGAACTGATTAATTAATTTAAAATACATAATAACAAATGGTTATTCTCATTAAAACAGCACAATTACTTTTAAGTTTATCAATATTAGTAATAATACATGAATTCGGACATTTTGCATTTGCGAAATTGTTCAAAACTCGAGTTGAAAAATTTTATTTATTTTTTAATCCGTGGTTCTCATTATTTAAAACACAAAAAGGAGAAACCGAATACGGTATAGGATGGTTACCCTTAGGAGGTTATGTTAAAATTTCAGGGATGATTGATGAATCAATGGATAAAGAACAACTCAAACAAGAACCTCAGCCACATGAATTTCGTTCTAAAAAAACATGGCAAAGACTTTTAATAATGCTCGGCGGTGTAATTATGAATTTTATATTAGCCGGTTTGATATACATTGCTGTTCTTTTTGTTTGGGGTGAAGATTATGTTCCCGTTGAAAATATGAAATACGGTATCACAACAGATACAACCGGAGAAAAAATCGGTTTTAAAAACGGCGATAAAATCATATCAATCAATAATATAAAATTTAAAAAATTTAAAGAAATTCAAAAAGAAATTCTTCTTAGTGATGACAAAACCGTTCAGATTATGAGAAACGGAAATAAAATGGATATTGTTATTTCAGATTCTCAATTAAAATCAATTATTGACAGTAAAAAAAGTTTTATAGGAATTCGTTCAGAATTTATAATTGATTCTGTTTTAAAAGATTCTTATGCAGAAAAAGCCGGAATTTTAAAATACGATAAATTTGTTGCCGCAAATGACAGCAATTTACAATTCTTTGATGAATTTGCTACTTTTTTTCAAGCACATAAAAATACAAAAGTTAATGTTGATGTAAAACGACTAAACCACTCAGAAAATATTGTTGTCCAAGTTGATAGCATGGGGAGAATAGGAGTTGCCGCAGACCCCTTAGCCGGTATTCAAAAAGAACACCAAGATTATAGCTTTTTAAAAGCTATACCTGCCGGAATCAAACTTGGGGGAGAACAAATTAGAGATTACCTCAGGCAATTCAAATTAATATTTAATTCTGAAACCGAAGCCTACAAATCATTAGGAAGTTTCGGTGCTATCGGCAGTATGTTTTCTCCGGTGTGGGATTGGCATTCATTTTGGTTAATGACCGCCCTGCTTTCTATTATGTTAGGAGTTGTTAATGTTCTACCTATTCCTGCATTAGACGGAGGACATGTTATGTTTGTTTTATATGAAATGATAAGCGGACGAAAACCGAGTGATAAGTTTTTAGAATACGCTCAAATAACCGGATTTGTAATTTTAATTGCAATTATGGTTTATGCAATCAAAAATGACATTGTAAATTTCTTATTTTAGAACAGATATAATAAAAAATTCATACTATCTTTAAGGATACAGCAAAACTGAAAAAACAATTTTAAAGCAAATGAAACACCCGGGTAAAACAAGTTTAACACACAAGGACATGACTAAATAAATCACCTTACATAATTGCGTAGAGTTTTCTGGTGTTCCTATCTGCGGGGAAAAACAAGTATAATAAATAACAACAAACATTTAAT
>DYOF01000184.1 GCA_020720665.1 Acetofilamentum sp.
TGATTAATGTGGCATGCGGTACTTATTACGCAAATAAAAACCTGTTATTGACAATCAAATTCTTAAATGCTTTTTAAGGGTTGACTATTTAGTTATCATGTAATCAAGATTTATTAAGATTTCGGTAATTTTATCTTTAAAATTTCCCTGAATGATAATTTCTGAATCTTTGACAGAGCCTCCGACACCGCATTTGGTTTTCAAAATTTTTGAAAGTTCTTTTAAATCATTTTCTTTACCGACAAATCCGGTTATTACTGTTACGATTTTGCCGTTTCGTTTTTTATTGTCTGTAAAAACGTTCAGTTTTTGATTTTTAGGTATTAAAGTTTCGGGTTCATCGTCTTTATCGTATTCATAATTATATTCTGAATTTGTAGAATACACCATTCCTAAACGGTCTTTCCAATCTTTTGACATAGTTTATGTGTTCTGTTTCCGGTTTATTGATTAATTTAATTCACGAATTTTTTCACCTTTTTTCCACTTTTCTTTTCCTAATTCTTTTCCTTTTTCATCAAAGTAAAACCATTTTCCGTGCTTTAAGTTATTTTTATATTCGGCATCAATTTTTATTTTACCGTTCGGATAATAGAAACCGGCTTTACCGTCTGCCTCTCCTTTTATATATGAAATTTTTGCTTTTTGAGTGCCGCTTTCATAATATTCAAAATAATCATTTTCGGGTAAATCCTCTTCAAAAAAGGCTTCTGCTTTAACGGTGTGTTTTTCATCGTCATAATAAAACCAAGCTTCGCCTTCTAAGCTTCCGCTTTTGTAATTTACCGAACTTTTGATGTTTCCGCTTTCATAATAGGTTTTCCAATTTTCTGTAACATAACCGTTGTGAATGCGTCCTTCAGTTTTCAACTTTCCGGTAGCTTGATAAAATTCTTTATATAGAGTGTCTTTTTCTAAAAAGGATTCAGGAAGATTTATTTTGAACAATTTATTTTCAAATTCGTCTTTAAATAAATCATTATATATTTCTTGTTCTAATTGTACTAATTCTTCGGCATCAACTGCATTTGGATTATGTTGGGCTAACAAAACAGTTTTAAACAGATTACCTTCGGAAACTAACTGAAAGCCTATTTTTTCAAAACTCAATAAAAATTCTTTATTTTCTTTAATATCAACTCGGTCTTTAGCATTACTGTAATAGTATAAGTTTTCGTATATTTGAGGTGTTCTGATTAAGATAGTAATATTTGCTTTATTACTGAATTCATCTTTAAAATTAACAAATTCGATGTTTTTATCTAAGGTATTTCCTTTAATATAGTCGTCAATTGTGCTTTTAATTACCTCAGCCGAATTACTGAAAACAACAAAATCTTCAATGTATGTAAAAAAAGGTTTTTCAATATCTTTAAACATGCGGCCTAAAAATATTTTGAAAAAGCCCGGCATTTCTAAGTAATAAATGGTGTAATTTTTATATTCTTCGGGTTTAAATTTTACAACAATAATACGGTTTTTAATTTTTTTCATGATATTTTCCAAACCGGCTTTGGCATCATCAATATTTTTTGTGTGAAATGCGACAACAACATCTTCAAGTTCTGTATTTTTTGACGGACGCAGTTTCACTAATGCTATTTCGGTTCCTATCCAACTAAAAAAATCTTCCTGCAGGTTGATTTTTAATAATCGTTCAATTTTTGTTATCCCTTCATTAATGTCTTCCATATCTTCGGAATTTCCTTCTTCAAATTGTTTGCTGAGGTTTGAATAAAAATCAAAGAAGTTATCAAATGCCATAGAGAAATATAATGCGGTTTGATTAGACATTATTCTCCACGCACTCAATTTACCGGGTGTTACATTTGCCATTGCTTTAACATAAGAACCTACCGAATCAATATCTGTATAACCTTCAAAGCTTAAAAATTCATCTTTGAAATTTACGTTAAATCCGGTATAAGTTAATGAGTTGCCTAACATTTTAATTGTTTCGGATTCTTTGGTCAGATACGACATGCTAAAGGCATCAATTTGTTCGTAATTAAAATATAATCGGAAAAGTTCATCGCCGTATAATTTACCGACAACATTATTAAATGCTTTATTGTTTTGCCAAAAACCAATTTCTCCTTTTTTTGTGGGTTTTTGAAGGATGGCTTTTTCCATAAGGGCTCCGGTAAAGGTGGCTACCAATAAATTATCGCTTATTGTCAGGTATATGATATCTGAGGGGTTTTCATTGTCAGATAATTCGACAATTGTTTCATTATTAAATTGACGTTCTTTTACTTTATATCCTTCAACTAAACCTAATATGCGTTTTAATCCGAGTTTTTTTATTTGGGCTATATTTTTTAAATCAACAACAAAAAGGAAATCCCATTCGGTAGCGGAAATCATATGCAATGACATTAATAACTTTCTGTTTTTTAATGCTTTATCTGCAATTAAATTATCTTTTAGATATTCATTCAGCAGGTCAATATCTTCATTCAAATCTTTAAAATAGGAATTTGTTATTAAGTAATTCCACATTTTGCTGTTACTTATTTCTTTCCAAGCATCGGTCAGGTTATTGGTTTCGATTATCATTACGGCATCTTGCGGAATCATTGTCATAGCTTTTTTTACAGCTACGGGTGAAATAAATTTGACATAAATCCAAAGACCGGCACCGCCTAAAATAATAATTATTAAAAGTGTTTTTAAAAACTTTTTCATCTGTCTAAAAATTTATAATTAATTAATAATCTGCAAATTAAAT
>DYOF01000049.1 GCA_020720665.1 Acetofilamentum sp.
AAGAATTTATGATATTTGAATTGAACGACAAAAAACTGATTTAAGAAGTTTTCAATATAAAATGCCGTACAATTTGCACGGCATTTTAAATTCACCAAAAAAGATTTATTTTAAATGATGTGTTTTAACAAAGTCAGTTAATAAGCCGTCTAAATCGGGTTTTCCTATTTCTTGTAAATCGTAAAATACACGAGCGGTCGGTTTTTTAATGGTAACGATTCGTGTTAAATCAATAGGAGTTCCTATAATAACAACATCACAATCGGTATTATTGATGGATGTTTCAAGGTCTTTCAATTGTTCGTCGCTGTATCCCATAGCCGGCATTAATGCACCGATATTCGGATAAATTTTGAAAGTTTCGGCTAATTTACCTACAACAAACGGTCGCGGGTCAATAATTTCGCCGGCACCGAATTTAAGTGCGGCTACTGTTCCGGCACCTATTTTCATTTCACCGTGGGTGAGGGTAGGACCGTCTTCAACTACTAAAACTTTTTTACCTTTGATAGCTTCATAGTTTTCAACCCTTAAGGGAGAAGCACCGTCAATAACAACCGCTTTCGGGTTTACTTTTTCAATACTTTCTCTTACGGTTTGAATACCTTCGGGACTTGCCGAATCCATTTTGTTGATAACAATAGCATCAGCCAATCGTAAATTAACTTCACCGGGATAGTAGGATAATTCATTTCCGGGTCTGTGCGGGTCTGCAACGGTAATGGTTAAATCGGGTTTATAGAAAGAGAAATCGTTGTTCCCGCCGTCCCATAAAATCACATCACATCCGTCCGGATCTTGTTCTGCCGCTCTTAATATGGCTTCATAATCAACCCCGGCATATATCACGTTTCCGCGAACGACATGCGGTTCATATTCTTCCATTTCTTCAATGGTACATTTGTGTTTTTTTAAGTCGTCAACCACTGCGAAGCGTTGAACTTTTTGAGCAACTAAATCACCGTAAGGCATAGGATGACGAACAGCAATTACTTTTAAGCCCATGTCCATTAAATATTCAATTACTTTACGAGATGTTTGGCTTTTTCCGCAACCGGTTCGGGTAGCAACAACCGAAATAACCGGTTTTGTACTTTTCAGCATTGTGTCTTTTGGTCCTAAAAGGTGAAAATTTGCACCGGCTGCATTCACAATCGCACTCATTGCCATTACTTTCATATAAGTAACGTCGCTGTATGAGAATACACAATCGTCAACTTTGTTATCTTTAATTAATTTTGCTAAATCTGCTTCTGCAAAAATCGGAATTCCTTGCGGATATAATTTCCCGGCTAATTCGGACGGATATTTTCTGCCGTCAATATCAGGAATTTGTGCAGCGGTAAAAGCTACAACATTATAATCTTCATTGTCGCGATAATACGTGTTAAAATTATGAAAATCACGACCTGCAGCGCCGATAATAATTACATTTTTCTTTGCCATATCATTTTTAATTTTTAATAAAGTTTTATAAAATAAGCAACAAAATTAAGATTTTAAACGATATAATAAAGTGATTATGTTGCTTAACATTGTTTAAGTATTTAACAAAAATGAATTGAAAAGAAATGTTTATTATTTGTATGTCAGAGCCTTATAAAAAATACCGAAAGTATATAAGAAGTCGGTTCGGAGGGGATCGAACCCTCGACCCCATGATTAAGAGTCACGTGCTCTACCGACTGAGCTACGAACCGAGATTGCAAAAGTAATAAAAAAAAATAATTTAAGAAATATAAACCCTTAATGCACATCTACACCTCTTAACATATAAAATAAATGGTGTAAGGTTTTCAAAATTTCGTTCATATACTCATTTACGGCTTTTACGCTGCCGGGTAAAGTGTAAACTAAACTTTGCTTAATGGTTCCTGCAACAGAGCGGCTTAGCAAGGCATTCGGTTTTTCAGAACCATATTTCATGCGAATATGTTCCATAATTCCCGGAATTTCTTTATGCAGCATCGGTTGAACGGTTTCTACGGTAATGTCTCTTTTCCCTATTCCTGTTCCGCCGGTGGTGATAATCAAGTCGTATTCGGAATTAACGCTTTGTTGAATTATTTCGGTCAGCATTCCGGAATCGTCAGGAATTATTTGTGTGTGTATTTCATAAGGAAGTTTATTCTTTTCAAAAAAATCAATGAGTAATTTTTTAACTGCCTGACCGCTAAGGTCATCATATTCACCTTTATAGGCTCTGTCGCTGAGGGTTATGATTTGTGCCTTATATATTTTCGGAATATATTCTGCAAAATCGCCTGCTTTTATTGAACCGGTTTTGCTTACTCTGCAAAAAATTCCTACGCGAGGCATTACATAATTGCCTAATTCTCTGAATTGATCATGAAAGGGTTTTCCGATTTGAACAACTTCCAGTTCGGCATTACCGATTTTAAATTTGTCAAACGGTATAACCGGATGCGTACCTATACCTGAAACCGTAATATTTTCGGCAAATTCACCGAATGCTGTTTCTCTTGCACCGGTCAGTTTCCTGAATAATTCAATGTGTGATGTATCAATAATGCTGATTTGACGACCTGTTCCGGAATGAACATCGCCTATAATGCCCGATTCACTTAAAACGATTTCATCAACCGGAAACTTAATTCCTCTTTCTGTTGAACTATTCACTGAAAGTATTTTTATAGATTTCATAGGTTTGTTTATATGTTATGAGTTTAAATGTATTTAATATGCAGATATTAAATTATCTACTTAATTTTTTTTTGAAAATTATAAAGAATTTTTTGTTAATTCAATCTGTTTAACAGACGTTTTTTTAATGATATTTTATGATTTTATTTTTTCGATTAATTTTATATCACTGATAATCATTTGTTTATCTACTGCCTTACACATATCGTAAACGGTTAAGAGAGCTATTGAAACTGCTGTTAGTGCCTCCATTTCAATACCGGTTTGACCGATGCAGCGGGTTTCGGCTGTTACTTCAACCCCAAAATCGGTTATTTTTGCTTTCACATCAATTTTCGTAATTTGCAGCGGATGACATAAGGGAATTAATTCATGGGTTCGTTTAGCTCCTTGAATTCCTGCAATTTCGGCAACAGTTAAAACATCGCCTTTTTTATTATCGTTTTCTCGAATTAATTTTAAGGCTTCTTCCGAAAGTTTAATAAAGCCTTTAGCTACGGCAGATCGTTTTTGAATCGGTTTATTACCTACATCAACCATATTTGCTTTTCCGTTTTGATCGGTATGACTTAATTTTGACATGTTAATTATTTAACCTCCTATATTATAAAATTTAGACTTTACGGCAACATGTCCGCTTTTTGGTTTATTCAATAATGCACTTTCAATAGCGTTTTTTATGCCGAGTTCTCTGATATTAAATTTTATATCACTGAATAAACACGGCATAATATCACCGTTTGATGTTAAACGTAAACGATTACAAATGCTGCAATTCCCTCCGGTACCGCCTTCAACCTGTGAAAAAATGCCGTCTTCTAAATTCATTTCTTTAATATAACGAATTTGAAGATTATTGTTTTTACAAAATTTTGAAACTTCGACTGCATCCGGTTCCGCAGATGATTTTTTTACGACACAATTAATTTTTATCGGATTTAAACCGGCTTTTTGTGCCGCTTCAATTCCTTGAAAAACAAGCTTAATTTCCCCGAGTCGAGTAATTTGATGATAACGCTCCGGATTTACGGTATCTAAACTGATGTTTACGCGATGTAGTCCGGCATCAGCTAAGGGTTGAGCCAGTTGCTTCAAAAAGATACCGTTAGTGGTCATAGCCAGATCTTTAATACCTTTAATTTCGGCGATCATTTTTACGAGTTCTACGATATTTTTTCTTACTAAGGGTTCTCCGCCTGTAATTCTTACTTTATCTACACCTAAATTAACGGCATATTTTACAAGTTCAGTAATTTCATCAAAACTTAAAATATCCTGATGTTGCATCAACTGAATACCTTCTGCGGGCATACAATACGTACATCTTAAATTACATCTGTCGGTAACGGATATCCGTAAATAATTTATTTTTCTGTTAAATTTGTCGTACATCAATTAATTCTCCTTGTTTTAATATATTTTTTCCTATCGGAAATGCAATTAATCCGTCAGCTGTTACCAAAGAATGGATATGCCCGGAGCCGTGATATTCAATCGGATAGATTTCTCCGTTTTGTATATTAACGGGAATAAATGCTTTGCGTTCGGTTTTTTTTCGTGTAAATTCTTTTGCAAGCGGTAATTTTATTTCAGGAGCTGTGTAATTGTATCCGCACATGCCATATAAAAATGGTTTGGCAAGCAGTTCAAATTGTACAAAAGATGAAACCGGATTTCCGGGTAAACCGAAACAAAATTTTGAATCGGATGTTCCGAAAGTTGTAGGTTTTCCGGGAGTAACAGCAATACTGTCAAAAAGAATTTGAATACCTGCTTTTTTTAAAACTTCGGGAACGAAATCGAATTCGCCTACAGAAACACCTCCGGAAAGTATAATAAGATCATTTTCGCTTAATGCTTTTGAAACTATTTTGAAAGTATCATCAAAAGTGTCTTTTGCAATGCCGTAGTATGCGGGTATTGCAGAAATTTGTTTAAGTTGTGCAATTAATTGATGCCCGTTGCTGTTTCTGATTTGAGAAATACCGGGTTTTTCGGCAGGTTCAACTAATTCATCACCGGTTGAAATAACCCCGACTTTTACTTGTTTGTAAACAGAAACATTTGTATAACCTACCGAAGCCATAACTGCTATATGTTGAGGTTTTATTAATGTTCCTTTTTTTAGAACCGTTTGACCTATTTTAACATCTTCAGCCTTATAACTGATATTTGTTTTGGATTGTTTTCTCAGTATTTTAATTTTCTTGTTCAGAATTTCCGTATATTCAACCATTATAACAGTGTCAGCTCCTTTTGGAACGGGAGCTCCGGTCATTATTTGAGTGCATTGTCCTTTTTTAATTTCTTTTACAGGGGTTTGTCCGGCTTGAACGGTTTCAATAATTTCAAGTAATTTATCGGTATCATCAGCTTTACATGCATATCCGTCAACTGCTGATTTGTTAAAGGGCGGCATATCGATATCTGATTTTACATCTTCTGCCGATATTCGATTAAGTGAATTCAGAAAAGGAATTTGCTCTATTTCAATAGTTTTAATTGCATCTTTAACTATTTTGAATGCTTCTTCAAATGTTATCATCTTGTTTTTCTGTGTTTAATGTATTGAAAAATCTTTTGGCGGTGTTATAAATTGCTTTATCAAATTCTTGCTCTAATTCCTTGAAAGCATTTAACATATTAATTCCGTCTTCGGTTAAACTCGTATGACCACCTTCTTTCCCCCCTCTTTTTTTTTCGGTAATACAAAATTTTAAAGAATCTTCGGCTTTCTTAATATCCCCCCATAATTTTCGGTAGCTGATATTGTTTTTTTCAGCGGCAGCTTGAATGGAGCCGTTTGATTTTATATCATTCAGTATAGAAATAAATTTATCATTAAGAATTTCTTCTCCTTCGTTATTATTTAAACTGAACTTATATTGTAAAAATACATCAAAATATTTTGAACCTTTTGAACCTGCCATAAGAATTGTTTTTTCAATATGCAAATATAAGCATATCGGTTTAAAAATGAAATTTTTAATTTTTTGGTATAAAACGAACAGAATTAGCTTTGAAACTTAACCATATATATTTACCTTCCTCCAAATTAAAATTTTGAAATGATTTTTCGGTAATTAAAACTGAAACATTGATTCCGATGTCAATAATTATTTCTTTTCCGAAACGAGATGGAACTATTGATTTAATAGTACCTTCAAAATTATTTACGGCACTGGTAAAAGGTTTTTCAAGTGATATAAAAAGTGTATCGGCAGGTAAGATTACATATCCTTTACACATTATTTCGGAAGGATTAGCAATAATATTTATCGTATTTTTTATTCGAATAGTTTGTTCGGAAATGTATTCGGCATCATAAAAATTTTTATTTCCGGTGAAATGTGCCGTAAATTCTGATTGCGGATTATTAAATACATCACTCGGTTTACCTTCTTGTAATAATTTACCTTTATGAATAACGGCAATTTTATTTGCTAAACTGACAGCCTCTTCAAAGTCATGTGTTACATGAATAATTGTTTGTCCTTTTTTATGTAATTTCCTCAGAAAATTTCTTAAACTATCTTTTAAACTTACGTCAAGAGCTACTAAAGGTTCGTCTAATAACAGTACTTTCGGATTTAAAACTAATGTTCTTGCTAAGGCTGTTCGTTGTAATTCGCCGCCGGATAAATTTGTAGTTTTTCTGTTTAAAAGGTGTGAAATATCAAGTTCTTCGGAAATTTGTATTACTTTATTTTTTATTTCTTTTTTTGACAGTTTATTATTTTTTAGAGGATAAGCAATGTTATTAAAAACATTCATGTGAGGAAATATCGCATAATCTTGAAAAACGATTCCGATTTCTCTTTTTTGTATATTTTTATCAGAAATGTCTTCATTATTTAAGAAAATTCTGCCGGACTCAGCTTTTATAATACCGGCAATTAATTCAAGAATCATTGATTTTCCTGCTCCGGATTCTCCGAGAATTACATAATAATCACCCTGTTTGATTGCTATTGATAAATTTGTAACAGAAAATTCATCAAATGTTATGTTTATGTTCTTTAGCTCTAACAAAGCAGATTATTTATTTGTTCGTAATTGATTTTTTTTATTCGAAAGCATTCTGAAAGCAACAAAAAATAAGATACAGATAATGATAAAAACAACAGATACCGGACGAGCATATTTTAAGCCAAATGCACCGAAGCGTTCATAAATTAATACAGGTGTAACCATAGGATGATATGCAACAATGACTACGGCACCGAATTCACTCATTCCTCTTGCAAACATCATTACTAAACCGGATACAATATTACGCCATGCTAAGGGTAAAGAAATTGTAAAAAATACTCTGACAGGAGAGGCTTTTAATGTTAAGGCAGCTTTTTCTAATCTGACAGGTACGGCTTTAAACCCGTCATGGGCTGCATTTATTAAAAAGGGCACACTCACAAATGCCATTGCCAGCCCTATTCCTATCGGGTGACCAACGAAATTTAATCCTATGGAGTCAGCAAACTTTCCTAATACAGAATCTCGGGATATTATTCCTAAAATTGCTATTCCGGCAGCAGAGTGGGGTATAACAATAGGTAAGTCAATAATTCCGATAAGCAGTTTCTTAAAAATAAAATCTTTACGAGCCAGAATATACGCTAAGGGAATTGCTAACACTGCAAAAAAAAATGTTGTTGCCAATGAAACACTGATTGTTAAGCCAATACTGCTTCTTACTTCATTATCATTAACGGTTTCAATAATTTCCTCTGATGAGGTTGCAACAAACATACTAATAAGAGGCCCGATTATAAATAATAAAACCAAGCCTCCCATTAAAGATAAAGTAATATGAAATATACTAAATTTCAATAATTTTATTTTTTTGCAAACGATTTAAGTTCTTCGGGTATTTTATCGAAAGTATCACATACTGAGGGTATTAATGAAGCTTGACCGTTTTCTTCCATTATTTTCATTCCGTTTTCTTTTTCTAAAACAAATTTAACAAATTTTAATGCCAATTTTGGGTTTGGTGCATTTTTAGGAATTGTAATTCCGTAAATCATCGGTTCGCCTATTTTTGTAATCGTTTCTCCGGGAGTTTTTCCGCTAATATCAACGCTTACAGTTTTATACCAATCACTCAATTCAGGTATTTTTAAATTAACAGAATCGGGTAAAATAATATATTTTAAATTGTGTTGTTGTGCAACCGAACGATACAAAAAAATATAATCGATAGTTTTTGATTCTAATAATGCTAACAAATCAGTTTCCTTCGGACGGATATAATTTTGGTCTTTACCGAGCATTTTATTACTCAGGTTTTTTGTTTTATAAAATTTTTCGGCAAGTTTGGTTGTTAAAACGGCTCTATATCCGCATGGGTCTGAATCAGGCTCTGAACGACCGAAAGCAACATCTTTTTTCATTAAAATTTCAAACCAGTTTTTTTCATTTATTTCATTTGCATATTTTGATTTTTCATGATATACTATGGTCATTTCATTTGTTGCAAATTTTATGTTCCAATCGGCAAATTCAGGAATAAGCAAATCATCAATTACTGTGTAATCAGCCGAAGCCATAATGTCACACGCTTTATTCAAATCTGTAATTTTTCGAGCGCATTTTCGGCTTCCGTCTGCTTCTGATAAAACCTTAACTCCCTGATTTTCTTTTTCAAATTGTTCAGCCATTTGTTTAAACGGAACAGATAAACTGCCTGCATGAAAAATAATGAGTTCTTGCTCGGTATTTTTTGCAGGAGGACTATTTTTCTTATTGCATGATAAAACTGCAGTTATGAAAAGAAATGCGATTAAAATTCCTTTTTTGGTCATTAATATATTTGTATTAATTAGGATATGCAAAGTTAAACATATCGGCTTTATAATAAAATAAATTTAACATCAATGTTAGTTTATTAATACCTAAAATCCGCAAGTAAGCTATTTTATTGATTCTCAGTTTGGTAAAAACGCCAAGCCGGTGCATTCCGCACGTTGAAGGTGTTTTTACATTCAAGCTTTTATCAAAAGACTTTCAGATTGAAGGTAATAAAAAGAGCCTGCTGTTAACAGGCTCGTAATCAGTTATTCTGATTTTGATTTATTTATAAAGACATCTGTATGTGGTATCACCTTCCGGTTTTACCTTGAATTTAACATTTTTTTCAAATTAAAAATTTCAAATTCTTTGTAAGTTTTCCATTTCGTTTCTCCCGGGAGCATTACTTGCATATTATCGGAAGTTACGGTCATAAACTCAACTGTTGAGGTTCCGAATTCGTATTCTCCGGCAGCCCTTACACAATAGTGGCGTCACCCTCGTTTGTTTTAAACATGATTTTATTGATGATTTTTTATTAATTCAATTAATTCGGGTAAATCCATTTTTATTTTCTTTAAATGTTCTATTTTAGGAACTCCGTTATTTGTCCATCCTCTTCTCAGATATACTGCATCTAATAATTTTTCATATTGATTTTCTTTGTATTTTCTAAGGATTGCAACTTTTTCTTTGCTGCTTTTTCCGCTCGGGTCAATACCTATCAGGTCTTTTAATTGTCCGTCATATCGTTCTTGTCTTGATTCGTATTCTTCAACCGTAACCGGACCGGCTGCTCTGTATGGTTGGGCATCATGTTCTCTTGTTCCGAATCCCATTCTTAAATTAAAAATTCTTTGAAAATTATAAACTCTTTCGGATTGCAGAATAAGTTCTTCTTTTGAAAAATCGTTTCCGGTAACAGCTTTATAAATTGTTACATAATTATCAACATGCTCAGGAACTTTTGCAGGTTCATTTGTTTCGGCATTATTTTGAGGTTCAATATCATTCCATGGTAATTTACATAAACCTTGTAATCCGAACCAAGTTCTGAAAATCGGAAAGTAATGCAAGGCTTCTGCTTTATCTTCAAATGTAGGTATTTGATTATTAACCATATCCATGAATATTAACCATGCTTCATCATGTTGAGGTCCTTTGTTAGTCATTGCATAACCGCCTTGTTGTGCTAATGATTCTTTTGAAACGTACTGTGAGTATTCCAAACCTTTATTTTCCATGCCGATATCTTGCATAAATTGAGCATCGCCCCATCCTTGTGCGGCAAAATATTTTTTAAGTTTTCGCACACCCTGTCCGGCTAATTTACCGAAACCTTCTCCTCTTGCTAATTGATGAAGAATTTCCATTGCTCCGTCCTCATTACCGAAATTTAATTTAATTCCGCCTGTTCGTTCTTTATTCAGAATTCCGTTTTCGTAACATTCCATTACAAATCCCATAATTGTACCCCATGATATGGTGCATATTCCGTATGTATCGCAATAAAAGTTAGATTCAATTGTAAATTCAGGGTTAAAAATTCCCATTATTGAACCTAATGAAGCAGCAGTTTCGTATTCAGGTCCTTCAACTAAAACTTTTTCACCGGCATAAGGACCTGTTCGGAGAGTATAATTATCAACACCTTTTGCGCAGGACATATTGCAACCTATCCAACAACCGTCGGGCATTCCTTGTGAAAAATAACTTTTATAAATATCTGAGTGTATTTTTCCGGCTTGTTTTGAAGCACCGAATTTGAAATTATTAACCGGTAATAAATCGTAATCGTTCATAATATTTGTGAGATGAGCTGTTCCTTTACTTTTCATTTGGTTTTGCTCTTCGTCATATTTCATTTCGGCATTAAAATTTTTTCCTCTTTCCTGAATAGCGTTCATATCAACAACGTTATTAAGATTTCCTTTAACTCCGGGAATTTTGGCTACAAGTGCTCTTATTTTTTTATCTCTGAAAACAGTTCCGATTCCGCCTCTGCCGGCTTGTTTTAAACGGACTTCTTTTCTTCTGACATCGAAAAAACTAAAATTTAACATACCTATTAACGAATGGTCGGCAGCATTTCCGGCAGAAACCACAGAAATATTTTTTCTGTCTGATTCATCATCTGCATACATTTCAGTTAATTGCTTGGCTAATATATGACTGTCGCCTGCTTCTTCCGGGGCTTCGCAGATTGAAATTTTATGATTAACACCGTCAATAAAAACTATAACATCTTTATCCGATTTACCCTGCAATTCAATAGCATCAAAACCGGAAAATTTTAAGAACGGTCCGAAATATCCTCCTACATTACTGTCCATAACAGAATCTGTTTGGGGTGATAAGCTGACAACTAATGATTTACCTGTTCCTGAATATTGAGTTATACCGCAAATAGGTCCTCCTGAAATTATTATTTCATTTTCAGGGTCGTTCCATTTTGTATTCGGACTAACTGCATCCCATAAATATCTGAGTCCGTATCCTTTACCTCCTACAAACTTTTCTTTCATCTCAGCCGGAACCTTTTTTTCTTTTATTTCTTTTGTTCCTACATTTACATATAATGTTTTATCAGTATAACCTTTATTAACCGGTGTATGTGTATAGCTCAGTTCAGCTAATAATTTATGTTTCTTTTTTAATTCTTTGTAGCTCATAGTATATAATTAAATGCGATTAAAAATTTGTGCGAAAATACAAAAATATATTCTGTTTAAGGTATATAAAATGATTATTGTCAATAGGCTATAATTTGCATAACGAAATAGTTTAAAAATAAAATTTTGTTTTTCAGGAACTTATACTAATAATAAACATAATATGTTTTATAAGCTATTTTTTTGAATTCGCTTTAATCATATATTTTCTATATTTTTGTTTTCAATAATTTAATTTATGACATTTGAAGAAATAAAAGAACACTTAAAACATTTTACCGTAGGAATTGCCGGAGCCGGCGGTTTAGGGTCAAATTGTGCAGTTGCTTTAGCACGTTCGGGTATCGGGAAATTAGTTGTTGTTGATTTTGATATTGTAAATGAAAGCAATTTAAACCGACAATATTATTTTTACAATCAAATAGGCCAATATAAAGTTTATGCGTTAAAAGAAAATATCAGCAGAATTAATCGGGATGTTATTTTGTCGGCAGTAAATACAAAAATTGAAAAAACTAATGTTGCTCAATTATTTTATGAATGTGATATTATTGTTGAGGCATTAGATAAAGCAGAAGAAAAAGAAATGCTTATAGAATGCGTTACTGATGATTTTCCCGAAAAACCCTTAATTATCGGATTAGGTGTAGCAGGTTACGGTAATACAAATTCATTAAAAGTTAAACAAATTGATAATCTGTACATTTGCGGTGATGAAAAAAGCGAGGTTTCAGATGAATCGCCGCCTTTAGCACCCGGAGTCGGAATTGTTGCCAACATGCAGGCAAATTTAGTTTTAGAAATTTTATTAAAGAGCTTGTAATTATATTAAGTTTTTAGAAAAATTATTAATATTTAATATGACAATTACATTAAATAACAGAACAGAGACTTTTAAATTCGACAAATTAACTATTGAGGAATTAATTAAATTAAAGAATTTTACATTTAAAGCCTTAGTCGTTAAAATCAACGGAAAATTAATTAAAAAAAACGAATATACATCTGCTTTCTTTGTTTCGGGCGATAAAGTTGATGTTATTCATTTAATCAGCGGAGGTTGATTATAAAATACACAAAATTTTCATATCAAATAATAATTTTAAATAAACGATGAATACACATACAGAACTATACGAAAAACTCGGATTATTTTATCTGGGCAAAGAAGTAAATTCAGAAACCGGTGAATTAACCGACGAATTGCTGTTGTATAAAAATAAAAATCTTACCACTCATGCGGCTTTAATAGGAATGACGGGCAGCGGAAAAACCGGATTGGGAATCGGAATTATTGAAGAAGCCGTTATGGATAATGTTCCTGTAATAATAATCGACCCCAAAGGTGATATGGGAAATTTACTTCTGACATTTCCTGATTTAAAACCTGAAGATTTTGAACCGTGGATTGATCCTGTTGAGGCTGAAAGTAAAGGCATAAGCGTAAAAGATTTTGCTGCAAAAACCGCAGAAACTTGGAAATCAGGAATTGAATCATGGCATCAAAATCAATCTCGAATAAAAACATTAAAAGAAAATGCCGAATATGTAATTTATACACCCGGAAGTTCTGCCGGTGTTCAACTATCCGTTTTAAGCAATTTTGATGCACCTTCGGAAGAAATCCTTGACGATACGGATACATTTACATCTCTTATAAATTCAACGGTAACAAGTTTATTAGCATTAATTAAAATATCAGGTGACCCGCTTCAAAGCAAAGAGTATTTATTATTATCTTCTATTTTCATGCATCTCTGGAAAAAGGAACGCAATTTGAGTTTGGAAGAATTAATAGGCTTTGTTACAAATCCGCCCTTTGACAAAATAGGAGTTCTGCCTTTAAATTCGTTTTATAATCAAACTCAACGTTTAGATTTAGCGATGAAATTGAATGCGATTTTAGCAGGTCCCGGATTTTCTGCATGGACAGAAGGTGATGCCTTAGATATTAAAAATTTATTATACACAACCGAAGGAAAACCAAAAGTATCAATTTTATCAATTTCGCACTTGGATGAAAGCCAACGAATGTTTTTTGTTACACTTTTTCTTAACAAATATATCAGTTGGATGCGGCATCAAAGCGGCACATCTTCTTTAAGAACGCTTTTATATATGGATGAAATTTTCGGATATTTTCCCGCCGTATCTAATCCGCCTTCCAAAAAACCGATGCTTCTGCTTTTAAAACAAGCTCGTGCATTTGGTGTCGGAGTTGTTTTGGCAACTCAAAACCCTATAGATTTAGATTATAAAGGCTTATCAAATATCGGTTCGTGGTTTATCGGACGATTGCAAACAAAACAGGATAAAGATCGTGTAATGGACGGCTTAATTCAAAATAGTGAAAACGCCCTACAAAAAAATGAAATAGAAAAATTATTATCCAATATCCAAAGTCGTATATTTTTGTACAAAAGTGCCCATGAAGACGGTTTAAAATTAATGCAGTCTCGTTGGGTATTATCCTATTTGCGAGGACCTTTATCAAAACCTGAAATCAAAAAATTAACCGAGCATCTTAAAACGAAATATACAAAAACAGAAATAATAAATGAAGAAAAAAATACAAGTGTTTCATCGATTAATTCCGAAGCTGACGTTGTAAAAGCCTTTCTGTCTGATGATATTCCTCAATTTTATACCGATAATATTAATCAGAATAATCAAATTATTTATAAACCTTTTTTGCTTACAAAAGGGAATGTTAAATTTATAAATTCAACAAAAGGTATTAATGTAGAGCAAGTTGTGTCGGGGCGTCAATTTTTAGATGAAAAAATGACCGATATTGATTTAAGTAAATCCCTTAAATATGAATTTGATTCTCAATTATTTCATAAAAACCCTGCCGAACAAAGCAGATTTTTACCCTTACCCGTTTTTTTTCAAGATTTAAAAAGTGTAAAACCGATTGAAAAACAATTTATTGAATTTATTTATCAGACCAAAAAACTTGAAATCTACAAATGCTCTTCATTAAAAGCCGAATCAAAAGCCGGTGAATCTTTAAATGAATTTAAAATCAGAATAATTGATTTAATCAGAGAAGAAAAAGCCGAAGCCGTTGAAAAATTACGATTAAAATACAGCAGTAAAGGAAATCAGTTGCAAGATAAATACAACAAACTTGAAATTAAATTACACAAAGAACAGTCGGATGTTTCAGTCAGACAAACTGACACCGCAGTAAATTTCGGAATGGCTGTTTTAGGCTCGTTTTTAGGTTCAGGAACAAAGAGAAAAATAACAGGAGGAATTAACAGTGCGGCAAAAGTTTCAAAGGAAAAAGCTGATGTTCAATTGGTTGAAAAAGAAATTATTTTGATACAAAATGAAATGCAGGAACTTAAATCTAATTTAAGGAATGATATTGACAAAATTGACAAGCTATATGTATTAGATAATTATACCATAGAAAGCTTTTTTATAACTCCTAAAAAAACAGATATTTACAATATTGAAACAGTTTTGCTTTGGGATGCAGAATAAATCGGAACAAGACGTTTTGATATTATTTCAAAATGTCTTGTTTAAACTCTTCAAATAAATCTAAAGCATTATTCTCTTTAAGTTTAGTTTTAATTTCTTTACTTTTTTTTATGAATGAAACAGAAAGTTCTTTAGTGAATTTTAAAGTATTCATGTTCTCTGCCTCTTCTTTTGAAAAGCGAATTGAAAAATCTTCTTCAATAGGTTTAACAATACAAACGCATTTTAAAGAATCTTTTTTATCTGATAAATTATTGCAATATTTATTATGCAAATCATTTATGTTGCTTATTTTATTAAAATGCAAAAAAGCATAAATACCCAAACCGATTACCAATAAAAATATTAAAATAAATTTTACGACACTTTTCGCAAACTTAATAATAATAATAAAAAGAACCAGAGCAACAACAATTGCAATAATGTGATTTGTTTCCATAATTTGTGTAATTTTTTCGTAAAAATAATAATAAAAGTCTTTAATTTACCGAAAAATATAAAATACTGATGGCAAACCATAAAAATAAGGAAAATAAGTTCGATAATAAAAATCGAAATTTTAAAAAAAATGATAAGTACAATAAATCAAATGATTTTATTAAAAAAAATAAATCAAAAGATTTTAAGAAAAAAACAGAAGCCGTTTCTGAAGAAAAATTAAACGAACCTATACGTTTGAATAAATATATCGCAAATGCCGGAATCTGTTCCAGACGCGAAGCCGATAAGTTAATTGAAGAAGGACTTGTTACAGTTAACGGAACAATAATTACTGAAATGGGTTTTAAAGTTGAAAAAAAGGATACGGTAAAATTAAAGGGTAAAAAAATACATTCCGAAAAATCAGTTTATATTCTTTTGAATAAACCCAAAGGAGTTTTAGCAACCGTATCTGATGACAGAGGACGAAAAACGATAATGGATTTTTTCAGAAATAAAGTAACGGAACGTATTTATCCGGTCGGACGATTAGACAGAGATTCAACAGGTGTTTTACTATTGACGAATGACGGTGATTTAACAAAAAAACTGACCCATCCGAAATATAATAAAAAAAAGATTTATCATGTGTTTCTTGATAAAGATTTAACTAAAGAAGATACTGAAAAATTAGCAGAGGGTGCAGAATTGGAAGACGGTTTTATGAAATTTGATGCCATCGGATTTCCTGATGCCGAAAGTAAAAAAGATGTCGGTGTTGAAATACATTCAGGAAAAAATAGAATTATCAGGCGGATGTTTGCACATTTCGGTTATGAAGTTATTAAACTGGATCGGGTTTATTTTGCAGGCTTAACTAAAAAGGATGTTAAGAGAGGTAAATGGCGGTTTCTTACCGATAAAGAAATTTTAAATCTTAAAAATGGTTCATATGAATAGTTTGGGATAGTATTTGTATAGATTTTGTATATATTTAATCAATCCGGAAATAATGAAACACCCGGGTAAAACTATTTTTCACACAAAGGAGCATGACTAACAGAATACCTTTATTAAGTTTAGTTCAAATGAGGTGTTCCTATCTGCGGGAAAAAACAAGTATAATAAATAACAACAAACATTTAATTTGCAGATTATTAATTAATTATAAATTTTTAGACAGATGAAACACCCGGGTAAAACTATTTTTCACACAAAGGAGCATGACTAACAGAATACCTTTATTAAGTTTAGTTCAAATGAGGTGTTCCTATCTGCGGGAAAAAACAAGTATAATAAATAACAACAAACATTTAA
>DYOF01000050.1 GCA_020720665.1 Acetofilamentum sp.
TGATATTGATATAATTACCGTTTAATCTAAATAAATTATCTGATTAAAGTTACACTACCTGAACATTCAAAGGGGGTTCCGGTATTGTATATGCCTTGTGCTCTCCAAACATATACATCTTGAATACTTAATTGATTCTTATAATATCCGTCCCAACCGGCATTTATATCTTCGGTGTAAAACATAAGTTCACCCCAACGATTAAAAATTTCCATTTTAAAACTTTTTACGGAATGAAAAATAGCAGCTTTAAAAACATCATTTTCTCCGTTACCGTTTGGAGTAAATGCATTAGGAAACTGAATATCTCCTTCGGGTATTACAACAACTTCTTTGAAATATGTTAAGGAGTCAATGCATTTATTTTCAGATACAACTGTAAGTGTTACAGGATAATTGCCCGGGTTTTGATAAAAATATACCGGATTTTCGTCAAGAGATGTTCCTCCGTCACCAAATTTCCAAAAGAACAATTCTGAATCGTCTGAACTCTTATTCATACATCTTATGGGTTGATTCGGACACATAACTGTATCGGGAAAAACTTCAAACTCAACAACAGGGCTCTGAAATACGGTAATATTTATTGTTTCCGAATCAGAGGTATTACAATATCCGTAAACATTTAATTTAACAGTGTATGTAGCCGGATTATCATAAGTTAATGTTATTTGATTATCGGATAATAACGTTCCGTTTTCAAGTTCCCAATTAAATGTCTCATAATATTCTGAATTATTTTCAATTGTGAATGTATAGGGTGTACAATGTTGCAAGGTATCAGCAATATATAATGCTTCCGGCTGACGGGCAGTCAGCAATATATTTTTTGATATTGAATCTCGGCAGGAAAATGTATTTTCTGCTGTCATTGTCAAAACATATTCTCCGCAAGCATCATAAGAATGCGTTCCGGGAAATTCATTTGTATCTGAACTGCCGTCACCGAAATTCCACAAATAATTTGAGTATATCGGTGTATTGTTTGTAATTGTAAGCTCATTATCCGGATAAAAAAGAGTCATAGGTGTTACACTAAAATCAGGCTGAGGTTGCGGAAAAACGGTTATCAACATTTCGGCAGTATCTAAACAATTCGACGGAGATACGGAGTAAGCTGTAACAGTGTATGTTATTGTTGATGAAGATAAATTTGTGAATGTATGCGGATTGTTAATACCGGAACCGGTTCCGTCGCCATAATCCCAATAATATGTTGTTCCGGGATTTACTCTCGTAAATTCTACTTCTAAAGGACTACAGCCTTCTGAAACGCTTGTGGTAAACAATGACGGGTCATTCGGAGAATTAATTTCAACCGTAGGTCCGATTAATGAACACAAATTTTTATCTCTAATTTCAGGAGTGTATGTTCCCGGTGCAAGGTTTTGAATTACTCTCTCAGACTGAAAAACGACACCGTCTGCCGAATATTCATAGGGCCAGGTTCCGCCGACAGCATATATTGTAATTATTCCGTCATTAGCTCCTAAGCATGACTCGTCTTCTGCAACTACATTAGAAATAACTAATGCTGAGGGTTCGTAAATTGCTTTTGCATATGATATTGTTGTACAATTATTTACATCACGAACCTTAATTTGATAATTTGCAGCAGCTAAGTTAGTATATAAACCTGTTGCATTCGGAAATGAAACTCCGTTATCTATTGAATAACTTAAAGTTCCGGTACCTCCTGATGCGAAGATGCTAATTGTTCCGTTATTATCACCGTTGCATAATATGTCCGTTTTAAGAATACTGTCAACATCAAGTTTAGTCGGTTGAGTAATATGAATTGTATCATAATTTAACGAAGCATCTAAAAAAACAGCTGTACAAAAATTTGCATCTTGAACTTTAATCAGATAATCGCCCGTAGCTAAATTTGTAAAATTACCGCCGTTATTATACCACGTACTGCCTAAATTAATTGAATAGAGATATGAAGGCACTCCGCCCGCAGCATTAATAGTTATCGTTCCGTTGTTGCTGCCGTAACAACCGATAACATCAGTATAACTAACTGAAATAATTTCGAGAGAATCAGGTTGTGTTAGTGTTACTACGGCACCTAATTGTTCGCAATTATAGGCATCACGTACAGAGGTTTGATAGATTCCGGCAGGCAAATTACTAAAAAAACTTGAAGATATGTATGTCAATCCGCCGTCAATCGAGTATTTATAAGGAAATTGACCTCCTGATGCTGATAAATTTATGTAACCGGTTGAATTACCATAACATCTGATATTTTGTTGTGAAACTAATAAAGGAATTAATTCGTCAGGTTCACTGATGCTTATGTCATTACCGGAAACGGCACAGCCATTTTCGTCCATAACTCTTATTTGGTATGTTCCTGCAAATAAATTTAAAAAATCGCCGTTATTATAAAAATAAGGAGCACCTCCGGTTATTGAATATTGATATCCGTTCACAGGGTCAGGGCTTCCTCCTACAGCATCGATATGAATTTCGCCGTTGTTATCACCCTTGCATGCTTTAACATTTTGAAAAGATTGATATGATACCTGTATAGGTTCGGGTTGATATATAGAAACCACACCGCCGTCAGTTTTACAATTATTTTGATCTTTAACTAATATTTGGTATGAACCTGCACCTAAGCCTAAAAACGTATTACCGGGTTGATATGTAATTTCACTATCTATTGTATAATTAAGAGGATTTGTTCCGCCGTGTGCATTTATAACAATAGAACCGTTTGTGCCGCCGAAACAATCATCAACATCCTGAACAATAATGGTATCAATAATTAACTCAGAAGGTTGTCCTAAAATATAAGAACCTCCGGTTATCATACAGCCATGACTGTCTTTTACAACTATATTATAGTTGATACCGGCAGATAAACCGGATAAAATATTTCCGGTATAAAAATGTACACCGTCTGTTGAATAAAAAATTTGTCCTGTACCTCCGGTTGCGGTAACATTAATCTGACCGTCCGTTCCGCCGAAACATAAGGGGTCGGTAGGTATTTCAGAAGTAATTATTAATTCGGCAGGTTCAAATATTTCAACAACATGTGTGTTAAATGTATCCGTACAATTTTGCGAATCTCTGACGATTACATTGTAAACGCCGGCAAATAAGCCTGTTATATTATTGGTTGGATAATAATTTGTTCCGCCGTTAACTGAGAATTCATAAGCCGGAGTTCCTCCTCCGTTTGTAACAACGTGAATTGTTCCGTTATTTCCGCCGTAACATGAGCTTACATCAGTAGTATTTACTTCTGTTATGATTAATAAACTCGGTTGTTCAAGAATATGATTCTGACCGATAACTTCGCATCCGTTTGCATCTTTAACCATGGTTAAATAAGTTCCGGAAGCCAAATTTATGAATGAATTTGCAAATTGATAAGTTGTTCCGGAGTTAATTGAATATTCTAAGGGAGCAATTCCTCCGTGTGCATTTATAGTAATTGAACCGGTTTCATCACCGTAACATGTTGTTATGTCTGTTTCGCTTTCTGAATCAATAATTATTGCATTTGGTTGATTAATAACAATTACAGAACCGTTTGCAATACAATTATTTTGGTCTTTTACTTTAACTTCATAAGTTCCGGCAAATAAATTATTAAAATTACCGGCGTTAGCTACGTAATTTGTACCGTCAATCATATAAAACAAGGTTCCGGTTCCTCCGGATGCCGTAATTGTAATTGTTCCGTCATGGTCGCCATAACACAAAGAAACATTTGTATGGGCTTCTGCCGTGATAATAACTTCATCAGGTTCAGTTACTGCTAAATTACTGCCTACGGTTGTACAACCGTTAACATCTTTAATAACAAGTTGATAATTTGCGGGAGTTAAAGGTGAAAAAAAATGATTTGCATAGAAATTTGCTCCTCCGTTTATTGAATATTGAATCGGAGAAGTTCCGCCGCTTGCTAAAATATCAATTGTTCCGTTGTTATCGCCGTTACATCCTATAACATTAGTTACAGATTCGCTGACTATTGTTAATTGAGTGGGTTGAGTTATTATAATTGCAGAACCGTTTTTAACACATAAATTTTGGTCTCTTACACTAACATTGTATGTGCCTGCCGATAATCCGGAAAAAACACCGGTTGCATCGGAATAATCTAATCCGTCAATAGAATAATTTAAAGTTCCGGTACCGCCGGAAGCAGTTATATTAATTGAGCCGTTTGAATTTCCGTAACATCCGGTAACGTTAGTTTTAACTTCATCTTCAATGAATATCTGATTCGGTTCATCAACATATACAGCATCAGAAACAACAACCAAATGTTCATCTTTAACAAAAACTGAATATACTCCGGCACTTAATCCGGGGAAAAAATTACTTGCTTGATATATAATTCCTCCGTCAACAGAATAGCTCAATGCTCCGTATCCTCCGGAGGCATTTACGGTAATTGAACCGTTTGAACCGCCGTAACAGTCGGAAACATCGACAACATCAATACTGTTTAGCACTAATTGAGCTTCTGTTTCAAGATATGTGAACAATAAAACAAATAGTGTGATGATTTTATAAAGCGTTTTCATTCTTTTAAGGAATAATAAATAAATCAACTATTGTTAATGACGTAAATTTAAATAAAAAAGTTGCATTTCTTTATCTGAGAAGCTAATATTTTTCTGTTTATTGATTCGCAAAAAACTACAAAATAACTCTATTAATTCCGAGTTTATAATTTTTTTCAAATATTGTATTTCTAATCATTTCATAATCAGAGTTTTTATTTGCAAAATCAATACGATTTGTATCAATGATAAGAAATTTATATTTATTGCTGTGTTGTTTCATATATTCAAAATATCCGTTTTGAATCCGCTCTAAATATTCCGGCCGAATGCTTTTTTCGTAATTTCTTCCTCTTCGTTTAATATTTTTTATCAAATTATACACATCTAAATGCAGGTAAACATACAAATCGGGTTTTGGAAGAGATGTGTAAATAATGTTAAATATTCGCCTGTACAAGTTAAATTCATCAGTTGAAAGTGTGTTTCCGGCAAAAATTAATGACTTGGTGAAATAATAATCTGCAATTATAAAGGGTTTAAACAAATCTCTGTTACGGATTTGATTATTCAACTGATAAAACCGGTCGGCAAGAAAAGAGAGTTCGAGCGGGAATGAATATTTCTCGGGATTGTTATAAAATTTAGGTAAAAACGGATTTTCGGCAAATTCTTCGGGGATAAGCTTAGCATTGAAATCGTCTGCTAATTTTCTTGCCAGAGTTGTTTTTCCTGCTCCGATATTTCCTTCAATTACTATAAAATTATAATTCATATTCAATTTTTATATAAAATCTTGACAAATAATAAATTATATCTGCCCAGATTTTAATATATTTTCCTCACATTAAGTTTTTATTTTTGAAAAGGATTTAATCCCATATTATACCATGCAAATGCGTATTTATCTGCAACTTGCTCAATTTGTTTTGATGTCGGTGTTCCTGCACCGTGCCCTGCATTGGTTTCAATTCTTATTAATAAAGGGTTTTTGCTTTTTGCTTTTGCTTGTAATGTTGCGGCAAATTTGAATGAATGTGCCGGGACAACTCTGTCATCGTGGTCGGCGGTTGTTACCATTGTTGCCGGGTAATTTACACCTTCTCGAATTGTGTGAACAGGTGAATAATTTAAAAGATATTTGAACATTTCTTCAGATTCTTCTGATGTTCCGTAGTCGCTTGCCCAGCCTGCACCTGATGTAAACTTATGATATTTAAGCATATCCATAACACCTACAGCCGGAAATGCAACTTTTGCTATATCGGGTCGTTGGGTCATTACTGCACCTACTAATAAACCGCCGTTTGAGCCTCCGGCAATAGCGAGATAATCGGGCGATGTGTAGTTTTCTTTAAACAAATATTCAGCTGCCGATATAAAGTCATCAAATACATTTTGTTTTTGCATTTTAGTGCCTGCTTTGTGCCATTTTTCGCCGTATTCGCCGCCTCCTCTGATATTTGCTTGGGCATATATTCCGCCGTTTTCTAACCAAACCAGATTACGAATATCAAAACCGGCTTGCAAACTGATATTAAAACCTCCGTATGCGTATAAATAAGTCGGATTTTTTGAATTTAGTTTTATTCCTTTTTTATATACAATGAACATAGGCACTTTTGTTCCGTCTTTACTTTCATAAAATACTTGTTTTGTTTCAAAATCATCAGGATTAAACGAAATTTTAGGTTTCCAAAAAAGTTCAGAAGTTCCGCTTTCTATATCGTATTTAAATATGGTAGAAGGATATGTGAAAGATGTAAACGTATAATATAATGATTTGTCGTCTGATTCTGCACTAAAACCATAGCTTGTTCCTATCGAAGGCAGTTCAATTTCTCTTATTTTTTTTCCGGTATAATCGTATTGCATAACTTGTGATTTTACATCAACCATATAGGATGCAAACAAGTATCCGCCTGCTGTTGAAACAGTTAACACATCTTTGGTTTCGGGAATTACATCCTTCCAATTTTCTGATTTAGGAGCAGAGGCATTTACTTCAACTAAACGATTATTCGGTGCTTTAAAGTTTGTACTTATAAGTAATCTATCTTCTTGATTGTCAACAACATTCAAATCGTAGTCGAAGCCTTTCGCAACGGGTATTATTATACTTCCGGGTTTTGATAAATCTTGGATGTATAATTCGTTACCGCTTGTACTTTCTGCTGCCGAAATAACAAGAAAACGTTCATCTTCTGTTAAATATGCACCTATATATCTTCTTTTTTGTAAATTTCCGCCAAAAATTAATTGATCATCTTTTTGTGGTGTTCCTAATTTATGATAAAAGAGTTTATGATGTTGTGTTAAACCGGAAAGTTCTTTACCGTCTTTTGGTTTGTCATAACTGCTGTAATAAAAACCATCGTTACCTTTCCAAGCAAGTCCGCTGAATTTAATATCAACTAAAGTATCTTCAATTTGTTTTTTACTTTCTGCATCTAAAACAATTACTTTTCTCCAGTCTGAGCCGCCTTCTGAAATTTGATATGCAATCAGAGAGCCGTCTTTAGAGAAACCGGTTCCGCTCATTGATACCGTTCCGTCTTTTGAGAATGTATTAGGGTCAAGAAAAACTTCTGCATCTTTACCGAGTTCTTTAGTTCTGTATAAAACATATTGATTTTGTAAGCCGTCATTTTTATAGAAATAGAAATAATTGCCATGTTTTGTTGGTGATCCTACTTTTTCATAATTCCATATTTCTTCATAACGTTTTTTAATAGTTTCACGGAATGTTATTTTATCTAAATATGAATTTGTGAACTCATTTTGCTTTTTTACCCATGCTTTTGTAGAATCGGAAGTATCATCTTCTAACCATCTGTACGGGTCGGGAACTTTTGTGCCGAAATATGTATCGATAACTGTATCTTTAAAGCTTATTGGGTAATTGAAAGTTTCTTCCACTTTCTGTGTTTTACATGATAAAATAAAAATTACCGATAGTGTGATGAGAGTTATTGCATATTTCATGATAGTTTGTTTTGTTTATATAACAGATTTAGGATTAAACTGTAAATTTACAATTTTCATTGTAATTTTCTTAATAAAAACTACAAAATTATGATTTCTGATGATAAAAAGCCGGTTAATGAGTTGTTTTGTAATAGTTAATTAAAAAATCAATTGCCTTTTTTCTTGTAGTTTATCTTTTTTCCGACCGACAATTCGTCCGAATATTAAGCCTATTGCGAACCCTACAAATAATCCGAAAAATAAATATTCTTTATTAATAAACCACATCAAACTGCCAAAAATTGCAGCACCGACAGTAAATCCGATAAATGAAAAAAACGATGTAAAATAATCTTTGTATGAAAACCCATGATTTTGTTTTAAATGATTTATTATTATTTCATTTCGTTTTTCGTATTCAGCTCTTTTATTAACAGTTCCGTTTAACAGTTCGGGTAGTGTTTCGGCAATCGTTTTGATTTCGGTTTTAAATGATTCACAAACTTGACAATTATCGGATAAGTTGTCAATTACTTCGGCAACTCGCTCCAGCCGGTCAATCTTATAAAATTTATAATCTTTTTTATGAATCAAATCAATTTTTGTATTAATAATATCTTTAATTTGCTTTGACCAAACGTTTAATTTTTTATTTTCCATGAAGATAAAATAAAAAGCCGGTATTGAGCCGACTTTCGCTAAATTTCTAAATATTAATGAGTTGTTAAAGGAAATTTATCCATCAATTCATTCACTTGTTTTCTGACATTTTCGATAATTGTTTCATCATCATGATTAAGAATAATCTTATCAATTAAATCAACAATAAGGGGCATTAAATCTTCATTTACACCTCTTGTGGTAACGGCAGGAGTTCCGACTCTGATACCGGAAGTTAGAAACGGCGAACGCGAATCAAACGGAACCATATTTTTATTAACGGTAATATCTGCTTTTTCAAGAGCTTTTTCTGCAATTTTACCTGATGTATCAGGAACTTTTGTTCTCAAATCTATTAGCATAGAATGATTATCCGTTCCGCCGGATATTACTTTATATCCCCTGTCTGTAAAGGCTTTCGCCAGTGCTTTGGAATTTTTCAGCACTTGTTTTTGATAATCTTTGAATTCTTGTGTCAGTGCTTCTCCAAATGCAACTGCTTTCGCCGCAATAACATGTTCCAGCGGTCCGCCCTGTGTTCCCGGGAAAACTGCTGAATCAAGCAAAGCCGACATTTTCTTAATTTCGCCTTTCGGGGTTTTCAATCCGAACGGATTATCAAAATCTTTTCCCGTTAAAATCATTCCGCCGCGAGGTCCTCTTAATGTTTTATGAGTAGTTGTAGTAATAATATGGCAATACGGAACCGGATTATTTAACAAACCGGCAGCGATTAAACCGGCAGGATGAGAAATATCAAACATCAATAAAGCGCCTATTTTATCGGCTATTTGACGCATTCGTTTATAATCCCAATCTCTGGAATATGCTGATGCACCGCCGATTATTAATTTCGGGTTTTCTTTTATTGCCAGCATTTCCATTTCGTCATAATCAACAATTCCGGTATCTTCTTTTACATTATAAGATACGGCTTTATACAAAATTCCTGAAAAATTTACCGCCGAACCGTGTGTTAAATGACCACCGTGAGATAAATTCAGACCTAAAAATGTATCACCGGGCTTTAAAACAGCTAACATAACCGCAGCATTTGCTTGTGCGCCGGAATGCGGTTGAACGTTTACCCATTCGGCACCGAATAATTTTTTTGCTCTGTCGATAGCCAATTGTTCGGTTTGGTCAACAATTTGGCACCCTCCGTAATAGCGTTTTTCCGGATATCCTTCGGCGTATTTATTTGTGAGCGGCGAACCCATTGCTTCCATAACTTGCTTACTTACAAAATTTTCAGATGCAATCAATTCAATTCCCCTTTTTTGTCGATTAAATTCCTGATTTATTAAATCAAATATTATATTATCTCTTTCCATTTGGTTTGTAATTAATTTTGTACAAAAATATAAAATATCAATTTAAAAATTTACATGTTTAACAATTACAATTTTTGTTTTAATTATGTTGAATTTGGCAAATCAGAAAAAATATTTGATTTTAATATCTTGTTCTGTCCGAAATAACAAATTTTTATCTGTCTAAAAATATGTAATTAATTAATAATCTGCGAATTGAATGCTTACACTTAGTTACAATACGTGTTTTTTCCTGCACATAGGAACACCTTTATTAAATCTGCAATAATTAATATCTTCCGGTAATCGTGCTCCTTTGTGTGAAAAATAATTTTACCTCGCTGTTTCATTAATAATTAACAAAACGCCTGATTCAGTGAATTATAAAAGAGCGAGAAACGGGATTCGAACCCGCGACCCTCAGCTTGGGAAGCTGATGCTCTACCGACTGAGCTATTCTCGCATATTCACAAAGAATTATTAACGATTGTCTTCATTTAATATTTTAGTAAACTTCACTAAAATTTTAATAACAATGTATGAAAACAAACTAAAAACAAATGCTCCGATTAAAAACCAATTAAAATTTCTTTCATTTTTAATCAATTCCGCCGTAACATTAAATACCGTGAAAATTGTAAATAACGCTAAAAATCCGTTTTTTTCTTTTTTTAATATTTTTTTCCAACTAAAATTTATTTCGTTGGGCTTAAAATATTTCAATTTGGGCAAAAATGCAGGAATATTTGAAGCCCAATTCAAATAAGTTTCGCCAAATTTTTTTCTGAGAAATTGTTCTTCTGCAAACATAATACGTTCATAGTAAACCCAATAAAACAAAATAAATGCAATTATAAACCAAAACTGTCCGGTTAATAATGCGGGTCCTAACCACATAAAGAAATTTCCTAAATATAAGGGATGTCTGACAGTTGAATATATTCCATTTGTATTTAAAGTATCGGCTAACTGTCCTTTAATATTTCTGCCGGAAGTATTTTTTGGTGTGTAACCTACGGTATAAATTCGAATAAATAAACCGATAAGACTGACTAAAAGACAAGACATTTCAAAATAAATTTCATATTTGGTATTTCTTAAAAGAAACATTTCCGGAAAGTATATGGTTTGTACATAAACAACTGCTCCGGTAATAAGCGGAATAAGCGGTAAAACTCCTCTGTAACGAAAAAGTATGTTGCCTTGTATTTCAAATTCTTCTTGTAATGCCATAGTTTCAGTTTAAACGAACAAAATTATAATTAATATTCAATATTTCTGCTTTGCTCACAACAAAATTTCCTTAATATTTTTTTAGAAACAGGATTAAAATAAAACTTCAATACAAAACAATTTTTTTGCTTGTTTTTATGTTTTTATTTAGGTTTGTAAAAAGAAAATTAATTCCTCTATGCTGCTACATTTTTTAAAATTAATACGAGCTAAAAATTTGCTGATTATAATATTTACACAATATTTAATGCGTTATGCAATTATTTTTCCTATGCTGGAATCAAAAGGTTTCACATCACAATTTTCCGATTTGAATTTCTTTTTTTTGGTACTCTCTACAGTATTTTTGGCAGCCGCCGGCTATGCAATTAATGATTATTTTGATACCAATACAGATTTACTGAACCGCCCAAAAACTGTTGTTGTAGGAAAACATATCAACAGAAGAACGGTTATGAATCTTCATATTGCATTGAATATTATAGGTATAGCACTCGGTTTTTATATTTCATTGCAAATTAACCTTTGGAAATTAGTTTATATTTATATTTTAATTACGGGTTTGTTGTGGTTTTATTCTTCTTCCTATCAAAAAATGTTTTTAGCAGGGAATGTAATTGTGGCTCTTTTAACGGCTATGGTTCCGTTAATGACTGTTTTGTATGAAATTCCACCTTTAAATGCAAAATATTCAAATGTGTTATTACGCATTAATGAAAATTTTTATGACATTTTCTTTTGGATAGCCGGATTCTCAATTTTTGCATTTATAAGCACTTTAAACAGAGAAATTATAAAAGATGCCGAAGACTTTGAAGGAGATAATGCATACGGCAGTCGCTCTTTACCTGTTGTTGCAGGCATTAAAATTACTAAAATTGTTACTTCTTCAATCAGCTTTTTAACCCTTATTTTAATCATCTTCAGCTATTATAAATACATTTACATTCCGGGTATAACTGATATTCTGTCAATTACATATATATTATTAGGATTAATATTCCCTACTCTATTTATGATTTTTAAGATAATAAAAGCCCAAACAAAAGAAAATTGGAAAACGGCAGGAGATATTTCTAAACTTATTATGTTGCTTGGTGTTTTATATTCACTTGTTGTATGGTATGGTTATTATCATTAGTCATTGATGAATATGATTTTTGATAATCTTACAAACAAAACTCTGCTTTTGGCTTCACAATCACCACGAAGAAAACAACTGTTGGAGGAAGCCGGTTTTACATTTATAATCGTAAATACAAAATTCATTGAAGAAACAATCCCTAAAGGAATAATAAATGCAGATGCCGCTGTTTTTTTAGCCGAATTAAAAGCAAATGCATATATATCAGATTTAAAAGCAAATGAAATTTTAATTACAGCCGATACAATAGTTTGTTCAGAAGATACTATTTTAGGTAAACCGAATAATTATGATGATGCATTTAAAATGTTGAAAAGTCTTTCGGGAAAAACACATTCGGTAATTACCGGAGTGAATATACGCTCTGTAAATCAATCAATTTCTTTTTCAGATAAAACCTTTGTCAAATTTAAGAAAATGACAAATCAGGAAATTGAATACTATATTATAAATTATAAACCCTATGATAAAGCCGGAGCATACGGAATACAAGAGTGGATTGGTTTAAATTTTATTGAAAAAATTGAAGGTTCCTATTTCAATGTAATGGGATTACCCGTTCATTTGATATATGAACATTTAAAACATTTTTAAAAATACGGTTCATCTGTAATTTTATTTCTCGGAATATTAAACGGATTATTTCGCTTAAATTCAGAGGCTGTTTTACGTTTTACAACCGGATGATTTAAAATTTCTTTATTCCCGGAATTTTTCAAATATTCAATTAAAATTTGGTCAACTTCTTGATAAGATGATGCTCCGATTTGGTCTAAATCACTGTTTGTAATACCTAAACCATCCGTAGGAACTGCATCTATGCACTCTTGTAAAGCATTTTTTTGCATAGGGTTTTCAGTAATACTTACAAGATATTCAGCTAAGCCGTAAACTTCTGTTTTCCAAAGACTTTGTATCATTCCGTAATCGCCTACATCACCGTGTAATGTCCAAAAGCCGAGAAGCAGCTCCGTGTAATTATCGGTTGAAAGTACCATTCCTTTATGTTTGGCTGCCAATTCATATAAATATAACATACGTAAACGCGCTTTTACATTTCCTTGTCTGATTTTATAAGCATGTTCATTTATATCGGTTGAATTATATTCCTCAACTATTTCAGGGATAAGGTTTTCAAAAGGCTTTGACAAATTCACTTCTTTAAAATCATGTCCGTAGGCAATTCCTATCCCGGCCGCTCGCTTAATTTCATCAGGTTTATTTGTTGAAATAGTAATACTTCTGCAATAGAGCTTTACATCACGTTCATCACAAATCGGCTTTGCCAATGCCGCACATAAAGCACTGTCTATACCTCCGGATACTCCTAAAATTAATGATTTTAATTTGCTTTCTGTCAGATATATTCGTAATTCATTATGAATATTATCAGTAAGTTGCTTAAAATTTAGCACCATTTTTATATCTATTTAAAAGTGTAAAAATAAAAAAAATAAAATATATTTGTCTTATAAATAAAAATATGTATCTTTGCAACCCGAATTCAGAAAATCTTTTATTAAAATGAAAAAAGCTATCCATCCGAGCAATTACAGAGACGTTGTTTTTAAAGACATGTCAAATGAAGAAATAACAATCACAAAATCTACGGTTAACACAAAAGAAACTATAGAAATTAACGGTGTTGAATATCCTTTATATAAAATAGAAATTTCAAGCAGTTCTCATCCGTTTTATACCGGAAAAATGAAATTCGTTGACTCAGCCGGACGTGTTGATAAATTTAATCAACGATACAAAAAACAATAACAATCCTTTAAGATTGAAAAATAAAAAAGCTCTGTTTATTCGACAGAGCTTTTTTATTTTTGAATATCTCTTCACTTTGATTTATATTAGCATCAAAAAAAATATGAATATCATTTTATTTGACCCGCAGGAACGAACAAATCTATTACCTTTAAGCTACACAAGACCGGTATCTTATTTAAGAACAGGGATATTAACAATTAAAGAAAAATGGGAACATGATTTAAAGCAATCGGTTTCAGTTTTGACGGAAGACTATCTAAAAGTAAAGTATCCTACAAAAATTGAAACTCAAAATTTGTTAATAAACGGAAGTGTATTACCTGACAAAAACGTATTAAAGGAAATTAATGCTCTTCAACCGGAAGAAATTCTGATGAAGAACAATTGTGTAATAGCTTATTTTGCAGATGATATAAATATTTTAAAACCGGAATTTGTTACTCATTTGAAAAAATGTGAATCGCAATATGAAATTACTCAAATACTGTATCCTTGGGATATTTTCAGAATTAACGGAGAAGAAATTAAACGTGATTTTTTCAGAATAACCGGCGGGAGAAAATCACAACCTTTAAGTAAAACGGTAAATGCCCTGCAAACGGAGAATATATTTTTAGAAAAAGGAGCAAAAATTGAATTTGCAAGTCTAAACCCTGACGGCGGTTATATCTATATCGGAAAAGAAGCAGAAGTAATGGAAGGCTCTTTAATCAGAGGTTCATTTGCCTTATGTGAGCATTCAACAGTTAAATTGGGAGCAAAAATATACGGGCCGACAACGGTGGGACCCTATTCAAAATGCGGCGGAGAAGTAAATAATTCGGTAATCTTAGGATATTCAAATAAGGGACACGACGGATTTTTAGGAAATTCGGTATTAGGAGAATGGTGTAATATCGGAGCCGATTCAAATAATTCAAACCTTAAAAATAATTACGCAGAAGTAAAGGTATGGAATTATAACAAAAAAGGGTTTATTAATACCGGATTACAGTTTTGCGGACTTATAATGGGTGATCATTCAAAATGCGGTATAAATACGATGTTTAATACAGGAACGCTTGTCGGTGTCAGTGCCAATATTTTCGGCTCAGGCTTTCCGCGTAATTTTATCCCTTCGTTTTCATGGGGAGGGGCTTCCGGTTTTACGGTTTACACATTAAAAAAAGCCTTTGAAACAGCCGAATTAGTTATGAACAGACGCGATATTGCTTTTGATGATATTGAAAAAGCAATTTTAGAAGAAGTTTTTAAACGCTCAGAAGAATTCAGAAGGTAAAATCATAATTTAAAAGCTCAATTGAAATGATAAAAGTATATTTCAGTCCCGGACCCGATTGTTTAAATGCCATAACCGAAACATTACGTTCGGCAAAAAATAATGTCGAAATTTGTGTATTTACTATCAGTGATAACCGGATTGTTGATACCCTAAAAGATTTATTCTATAGCGGAATTACTATTAAAATTATATCCGACAACGATAAACGCTATGACACCGGTAATGACATTGATTATTTAGCCGATTTGGGAATTCAAATCAAATTAGACACAACAACGGCACATATGCACCATAAATTTGCCGTTATTGATGAAAAATATACCATTACCGGCAGTTATAATTGGACAAGAAGTGCCGAAAGTGAAAACTATGAAAATGTTTTAATAACAGATAATAAGGACGTTGCAAAAGCTTACAATAAAGAGTTTAATAAACTTTGGAAGATTACGGAAGAAATTTAAAAAAATTCATATTTTTTTTCAAGTAAATTATAAATTTGCAGCATAAAAGCCACTTTAGCTCAGCCGGTAGAGCAGCTCATTCGTAATGAGCAGGTCGTGGGTTCGAGTCCCATGAGTGGCTCTTTATTTTTATAATATCTAAAGTATGTTTTTTATTATCGGGTTTTAAACCGTATTACCGGAATTAAAAAACATCATAATTTTAATAATTTTTACTATTCTTTTAAAAATCCGTATTCATATACTTTCGGTTCAATTTTTTGAGCTAAACGTTTTAATTTATCTCGCAAATTAGTTATCAGTTTCATATAGCTTTCATCTTTGCTTTTATTGTTCATTTTTCCCTTATCGTTTCTGCCCTGAAAATGTTCACGAATATCATACAGCGAAGCATTTACATTACAATTCGGTTGTGAATGATAATATTTCCATAATTCTCTGCCCGCATCAAAAACATCGGTTGCTTCGGGAGAAAATTTTAATTCCCCCTCTGTGAGGGGGTTAGGGGGAGTTAATTCCCCATCTGTGAGGGGGTTAGGGGGAGT
>DYOF01000185.1 GCA_020720665.1 Acetofilamentum sp.
ATAAATTTTTAGACAGATGAAATCAAAACAGTTATTTTCAGTATTATTTCTGTTTATTAGTATGAGCATGCTTTCTCAATCGGAAATAAGAAATATAAATTTGTTAAAAGCTGAATTGGATACAATTTCTAAGAAGCAGTTAAAAATAAATTCAATAGCACTTAATCAAAATGCAGATTGGATTATACTATACAGCGATATCGGATATTCGTTTGTTAATATGCCCGAAAAATTAACGGCATTGCTTGACACTTTAAATCGGCAACAAAAACCTATGAAAGATATAGATTTTATAGGTGAAGCAGGCTGGGTTTTACTTTCAGAATATAACGCATTTTATTCCGATTCTGTTTCAGACAATTTGGTCTCCGATTTGAAAAAACTTAATCAAAAAGGATTAGAAATAAAGTCGGCAGATGTTTTTTCCGAAAAATCAGGAATTATATTATACGGACAAAACTTTTATATTGAATCGAATTTAAGCGATAATGTGAAAACGAAATTAGATAACCTAAGAGGTAGAAATCAAAATATCAAAAATATTGCTTTTACAGATGAAGAAGCTTGGATTATCCTTTACGGAACAAAAGGGTATTCTTGTTATAATATTCCGGTGTTAATGAGCCAAGAACTAAAAAAGTTGGTTCAAAACGGCTCACATCTGAATAAAGTGTTTTTTTTAAGAGACAAGTGGATTATTACCTATGATGACTATAAATACATAAGTAATTTATAGCAAACAAATTGATACTTTAGAATGAATAAAATTATAAGTTTCGTTGTTATTACCTTATTTTCAGGAGTTTTAAATGCGCAAAACAGTTTTTCAGCTAAATTAACACTTCCGTCAGAAATTATAGAAGGTAATTACACGAAAGTTATATTAGAAATATTCAAACCCGCCGATACCAGATTATATACTGTTTTTTCGCAACAATTACCACCCGGTTTTTTTGTGAAAATGATAAACATACAAGATGCTGTTTTCTCATATCAAGATAATGAACTGATTTTGACATGGATGCGTAGTCCTGCAGAAGAAAAATTTACCGTTGAATATGAAATTGCTCCTATGGTCGGAATTTCCGGAACCTATAATCTTTCCGGAAAATTAACATACATGGCCGGTTCTACACAAGGCGTTTTTGAATTAAACACATACCCGGTTAAGATTGTAAAAGAAATCAGCAAAAACGAAATACCGAAAAATAAGTCGGATTTCATTACTCCGACTCCGATTCTAAATACAACATCGGCTTGCGCAAATGTTTACAGAACGGTGCAATTTAATAAAAAAAAGAATGTTTGGGAAGTAACACTGATTTTTAATAATAAAGAAAGCGGAACCTATAGTATTGCTGAAAAAATACCCAAAAATTTTGAATTTATAGAAATAGACTCACAAAATGCAATGCTTCTTAAACAAAATAACATGTGTATGTATTCATGGAAAAATGTAGCTTTAGATAAAGAATTAAAAATAATATATCAACTTAAACATAAAAACGGACAAACAGAAAAACCGGTTATCAACGGGAAATTATCATTTTTAAAAAACGGTCAAATTCTTAATGCAATTATTCAAAATCAAGAATAGCTTTGTTTTCGCGTGAATATTGGTAAAAGTAATATATTGCCGTACTAAATAAAATAAAAAACAATATCACAAGGACAATTTGTGACGAAAGCAAATCGGTTTGCTCAATAATTTCATTGTTTTCTGAAAAGAAGTAAACGATTACAGCAGTAGCGTTATTAATAAAATGGGCTAATACCGGCATCCAAATATTTTTAGACCAAACTAATAAATATCCGAATAAAACTCCCATAAAAAATCTGGGCAGAAAAGTAAAAAATTGCATGTGAACTGCACTGAACAAAACTGCGGTGATAAAAACAGACACATGAACGTTTTTTGTCCATTGGGTAAATAATTTTTGTAAGATTCCTCTGAAAAATAATTCTTCGCCGATTGCAGGTAAAACAGCAATTACAAATAGGTTAACAGCTAAACCGCTAACCGCCGAAACATTTAAAAACAATTTTGTTATTTCAGAAGCTTGAGTTTCCATAGCTCTTATTTTTTCTTCAAAACCGCTTAAAGAAGCTGGGAATGAAAGGCTTGAATTTAAATTACCTAAATATCCGGTTAAGGGTATGGATAAAAAGGCTATAAAAATCAATAAAACAAATAAATACCACGGACTTTTTTGAGTTGTATATAAATATTTTTTTGGAAATCTTGAATAAAGAATTGCAGCAAAAATAGGGGGAGCCAAATAAATTCCGATATGTTGAACGGCTTGCATAAACTTTAAAAACCCGATATTCTCAGATTTTGAAAAATCAAACAATTCGGTAAAATTCGACAAATCAGCTTGAAATAAAGGAATTGACAAAAAAATTCCTAAACTTAAAAAAAGTATAAAAGATCCCAAGATAATAAACAAGAAAAATATTATTTTAACCGGAGCACCGGTGTGTTCAAAGAACGGATTTTTCATCTGTCTAAAAATCTATAATTAATTAATAATCTGCAAATTAAATGTTCGTTGTAATTTATTATACTTGTTTTTCCCCCGCAGATAGGACGACCTTTATAAATCTGCATGTAATTAATATCTTCCGGTAGTCATGCTCTTGTGTGT
>DYOF01000051.1 GCA_020720665.1 Acetofilamentum sp.
TTGTTTTCAATTTTCTTAAAATGAATAAAACAGTAGAATATTTCAAAACCCAAATCGGAAAAGAATTGCAGAAAAGTCCGTCTCCGGCAGGGATGTGGCTTAAACCTGTCTTATTAAAAGTTGAAGAAGGTTCAATAAGAGCCGAATTTAAAGTACGACCTGAAATGACAAATCCGATGGGAACTCTTCACGGAGGAATGATTTCATTAATTGCAGACGAAATGATCGGAGCCACAATTGCCACTTTGGAGCTTCCTGTCTTTTTTCCGAGTGTAAATTTGTACACCGACTTTTTATTTTCTGCAAAATTAAACGAAACAATTATTTCCGAAACTGAAATTGTAAGAAAAGGCAAACAAATTATTAATACCGAATGCCGATTTTATGATACTCAAAATCGCTTAATTGCGAAATCACAATCGAATAATATAAAATTAAGCAACGAAAAATAATGCTTCACAGCAAAAAAAAATATAAAAACAAACCCGGTAATGTGCGTTATCCTTGATTTGCGAGTATAAATTAATTTATGGGGGCTTCTAAAAATTAGATTTTTCGAGGCGGACAAGCTTTTTAAAACCGGAGTTTACTGTTGTAAATGAGAACGGCGAAGCCCTCACCGCAGGTAATTTTAAAAATTGAAGTCCAACGAAGAAAAAGCAATTTTTAGAACGCCCGTTATTGTTCATATTTATTAACTCAAAATTCAAATCAAATGACATATATTATAACCGGAGCAAATTTAACCGTCGAAGATGTAGTTAAAGTTGCTCGACATAATGAAAAAGCAGAATTACATCCTGATGCACTTCAACGTATAAAAGTTTGCAGAGCTATGCTCGAAAAAAAAATTGAAGCAGGTGAAATTATGTACGGTATTAACACCGGAATCGGTGAGTTTTCAGAAACCATATTAACCGATGAGCAGGTTAAAGAATTTCAAAAATACTTAATATATAATCACTCCGCCGGAATAGGCGATCCTATGCCGCCGGAATATGTTCGAGGTGCCATGTTAGGCAGAATTAATGTTCACGCACACGGAAATTCCGGAATTCGCCCCGAAATCACTTTAACTTTGCTTGAAATGCTGAATAAAGGTGTAAGCCCTTATGTTTGCCAAAAAGGTTCGGTAGGTGCTTCAGGTGATTTGGCACCGATGTCGCAAATTGCTCTATTGCTTATGGGAGAAGGCGAAGCATATTTTCAGGGCGAATTATTAAGCGGAAAAGAAGCTATGGATAAAGCGGGGATATCGATTCCCGGACTGAAAGCCAGAGACGGATTAGGAACAATTAACGGCTCGAATGTTTTAACGGCAATGAGTGCAATTTTTTTGTATGATGCAAATAATTGGTTGAAACAAGCCGAAATTGCTGCTGCAATGTCATTAGAGGCTTTAAAAGCCAACATGAAACCATACACGGCTAAATTGCATGAAGTACGAGGCTTTAAAGGAGCAGTAAGAAGTGCAAAAGCTATAAATAAATTAGTTTCGGGCGGCGATTTAGTTTTAGAAAAAGTGGCTCATAAAGTGCAAGATGCCTATTCAATGCGTTCCACACCGCAGGTTATAGGTGCTGCACATGATGCTTTGGCGTATGCAAAATCGCAGGTTGAAATTGAATTAAACGGAGTAGGAGATAACCCGATTTTTTTTCCGGAAGAAAATATCCAATTATCAGGAGCTAATTTCCAAGGAACACCGGTTTCGGTTCCGATGGATATGGCCGGTGCATGTATTACAATGATTTCCGTTTTATCGGAAAGACGCTTAAACCGTTTGAACAACCCGGCTTTAAGTGTAGGTTTACCGCCGTTTTTAACAAAGGGTGCCGGGATGTTTTCAGGTATGATGTTGAGCCAATATACTGCTGATATGCAAATTACCGAACAACGTATTTTATCCGCCCCGGCAAGTATTCTTTCAATTCCGGCAGCCGCCGACCAAGAAGATTTTGTTTCAATGGGAATGAATACTGCAATTAAGAATTTTCAAATTTTAGATAATGCATACGGAGTTTTGGGGATTGAATTTATGGCAGCAGCACAGGCATTGGATTTTAGAGAGTATCATTTCGGAAAAGGAGTTACAAAAGCAAAAGAAGTTGTTCGTAAACACGTAAAATTTCTCGATATTGACCGACCGCTGTATAAAGATCATACAACGATGAAAGAATTGGTTAAATCGTGTGAAATTTTGAATGAGGTAGAAAAAGAAGTTGGTTCTTTGGAATAAGCTGAATAGTTGAACGTTATAAAACAAAAACCCTCAGATAAATTATTTACTGAGGGTTTTAATTTTATAAGAATATAAATTTTATTCAATCTCAATTAAACTGTCATCTCCTTTTTTGTATTTTTCGGGAATGACCGGCAAATTTTGATCGCCTTTTTTAAAACTTTTCATATATTCAATTAATGCAATCCATTCTTTGGCTTCTTGAACGCCCTCTTTTTCGGGGTTTATATCTATTAATTGATTTTTCATATCCGAAACCGGATTTCCGTTTTTATCTTTCGGAACCACACTAACCAACCCGTGACTAATTTTTTTAATCTCACCGATAAAGCTTAACAGATATGTATTTGCCGTAATGCTGTATAAATTTTTGTTTTTCTTTGAAATGTCAATTTCTTTTTCGTTAAGTTCAACTTTTTGAACCTTTCGCAACATCATTTTTTTAGGATTAATATAAATTTTTATTCCTGAAGTGTATAAATAGCCGTCACCGCCCGAGGCTCTTGACATAACTAAAATTTCGGATAGTTTTTTAACTTCTCTGCCTGTGATATAGATTTTTGCCAAAGGATATCCCGGAATTTCGTCATACCCTTTTCCTAAAGACATAACTCTGAATACATCCGGAACGGTAATAATTCCTTTATTCCCTTTTACAAGGTCTTCTCTGATGGTGCCGGATGCAACTAAACTGAAATCAGATTCAATTCCGTTTTCAGATAGGTAATAGCGGTCGGCATCGGCAACAAAGGGTCCTAAATTGCTGCCTTTCAGATTATGAAAATCGGTTTTTAAGTCAAAATTTGTTTGAGCAACTTCAGTTGTGTATGAAAGCCCCGATTTTGACAAGTAGTTCTGATTAATGAATTCAATTTGTTTGTTAATTAATTCAGTGGTTTCAGTATCACCTTTAATTTTATCGTCAACAGGAATTAAACGGAATGCAAAATTTGTAATTTTTTTATTCTCAATTTTCAGATTTATTTCTCCTAAATTATCGGCATAACTTCCCGTTTGAACAATGTAGGTGTTATTAATTTTAATTTCTTTCGGAGTAGGAACGTGTGTATGACCGCTGATTATAATATCAATACCTGAAACATTGGTCGCCAAATCAACATCCTCGCCGTAATAAGTTCCGTCAGTTTTAGGATAAACACCGCCGTGTGATAAACAAACTATAATGTCGGTTTGATGTTTAGTTTTTAGTTCATTTACCGTTTGTTCGGCAATTTTTTCAGGATTTTCAAAAGATACGGGTTTACTTGCGGGTGCAACATCAGCCGCATTAATACCCATTAATCCGAATATTCCGATTTTTAAACCGTTTTTTTCAATAATCGTATAAGGTTTTATATCCTTTTGATTATAAATATGTTCCAATTTATCATCAAGATTTGATTCTTTATCGAAAATAATATTTGATAAAACTATTTCGGGGAAACCTCCTTTTTCTTTTGATTTGTTTAAAATATTTCCAAGAATTTCAGGTCCGAAATCAAACTCATGATTTCCGATTGTTACGACATCATACCCGATATTTTTCATTAAATTCAGTTGAAATCCGGTTTCTTCTTCGGCAGCATGAAATAAACTTCCCATGAAAAAGTCTCCGGCATCTACAATTAATGTTTTATTTGTATCGGAATTTTTAAAAATTGTAGCCAAACGAGCAAAACCACCGCGTGTTAAATCGTTATTTATCACATCAGGGCTGTATTCTCTTTCCGGACCGTAACCGGTTAATTTTGAATGCATATCATTGGTGTGATAAATGGTTAATTCTTGCGATTTAAGAATAAAACCAAAATTAAGTACAAGAAATGTTAAAAATATGATTCTGATAAGTGTTTTCATGTGAAATGATTTTGAGATTTAATAATTATTAACACTCAAAATAAATAATTTTATATCATTTTTACGTTATCATTTTTGAAATAATTTTGATTAATTTTTTTTTTTGATATTAAACCGTATGAGAACTTATTTGCTTACTTTGTTTGTATTGCTTTTCAGCAATTTTCTTTTTTCTCAACCGTTTTATACCGTAAACGGATATGTAAAAGATATTGACACAAAAGAACCCATTATCGGTGCTGCAGTTTTTCAGTTGAATACTGTTACAAACGGAACTCCTACAGATGAAAACGGATATTTCAGTTTAGATTTTAAGAAAAAAGAAATATATATCAAATTAGCTTATATCGGTTATAAAGACACGGTTTTAAATTTGTATGTAAATAATGACACCTTAATAACTGTTTTTTTAAAAAATAATACTGAAATTGAAGAAGTTAAAATTGAAGATGATGAAATTCGTTGGCATCCTGTTGATTTTGAAATAAAAGGACTTGCAAAACCAATTTCGGCTTTTGCTGTAAATCAACATATTCCGATTGATACTGTACCGATAATAATTCCGCCGAAAAAATATATTAAATCATCAACAAATTTAATTGATTATTTTTTAAGACAAGGAAATGCATATCAACAAGAACTTTATTATATTGACGGAATTCGAATATATACTCGAAAACAGACAGATGTTTCACGGTTTTTCAACAGTAGTTCTGTCGGTAAGTTAAATTATATATACGGAAATTTCCCTTCTAAATATGAAGGCTATGTGTCGCCGATTATAGATTTTTCTCTGAAAGAGGGAAATTTGGAGAGCTATGAAGGATTGGCAGAAATCAGCTTATTTGATGTTAGTGCATTTGCAGAAGGACCTGTTTTAAAAAATAAATCATCCTTATCGTTTGCCGTTCACAGAACATTTATTAATAATCCGTTTACCGATTTATTTAAAACACAAAATGAAAATACGTTTTGGGCTGAACCGCTTGCATTTAATTTTATTACATCATATTTTCATAAACTAACAGAAAAAGATTTTGTTAAATTAAGCGTGCTAAACTATACCGATAAAGCGAAATATGAACAAAACGTCATTTCTGTTGAAATAAATCAGCCGGAATTTAAGCAAAAATATTCTGAACGAATTTCAAATACCGTTTTAGATTTGAATTATAAACATTTATTTTCATCTGATTTTTCGGGAGAAGCAAGTTTCTTTTTAAGCACGCATAAATTAAGCAACTTGTTTGAAGGCGATTCTATCGGTTTGATTGACGGTGTGCGTTCACGAATTATTGATTATTATGCAAGTTATTCAAATAAAAATAACGACATCGGCATGAATTTGACAGCAAATTATAAACCAAATTCGGAGCATAATTTAGAGTTCGGAACCAAGCTTATTAATCATCATTTTCGCTTAATTAATGCAAAACTTACATTATTTGATTCAGATGATTTGGAAAATAAAGTTAATATTGATACCGTTTGGCAGGCTGATGCCATAAACACACAAGAATATATTCTTTATGCCCAAGATAGTTATAAATTTTCAGAACAGTTAAAAATTGAAGGTGGTTTGCATTTTTCTTCATTTATAACTAACGGAAAAAGTTTTTTTTCAATTGAACCTCGGCTGTATGCCGAATATTCTTTATCTGATAAATTATCGGTAAATCTATCATTCGTAAATTTTAAACAATATCTGCATCTTATCTCAAATCGCTCAATTGGCTTAAGTACAGATATTTACATGCCTTCAGGTGAAAGTTTATTACCGCAAATAAGCAATTTTGCTACTTTTGGTGTTAAATCAATATTAGCTTATTCAATTGATTTTACGGCAGATTTTTATGTCAAATATTCAAATCATGTTACGGAATATAAACAAAATTTCGGGTTTTATAATTATGATAACGAAATTGTGTTTGCGGGTTTAAACATGTATAATCGTTTGGAACAAGGAAAAGAAAATGCTGTCGGCTTAAGACTTTTGTTTAAAAAAGATTTTAATAAAATCAAAATTCAAATAGCAGATTATGTTTCATTTGTCAAACGTAAATTTGAAGAACTGAATTTTTCAGAACCCTTTAATTACAGGCATAATCAAGTTCAAAACTTCAATTTTAGAATTCAATATAAAATAACTGAACAGCTCAATGCCGGATTTGAATGGATTTATAAATCCGGAAATTTCGTAACACTCCAAAAACAAAATTATTTACCATATAATTATCAAACCGGCTTGATTTCAACTGATTTTCAAAATACAACGGTTTATAATATAAACGGCGATTTAACAGAAATATCAGATGATGTAAATTTGTATAAATTACCGGCATATCACCGTGCCGATGTTTTTTTAACATACCAAACCGGTCATCATTTGATTTCGTTTAAAATGTATAATATTTATAACAGAAAAAATCCCGACTTTATTGATTTTGAAAAAGGTGTTTTCACTCATGCTGCAAATAATCAAATGGTTTCATACACAGTATTTCCTTTTTTCCCTGTTTTAACTTATAGCTATAAATTTGAATAACAAAATATCACGAATGCAACTATAGTAACATTAAATTTGTCATAATTTAAAACCTTTTTTATAATTTTGTCGTATAATGTTTATACTTCAGACTTTTTAAAATCTATAAAGGCTGTTACTATGAAAAATTGGTCGTTTTTTGCATACAACGTTTTTTCAAAATCTAAAATATGGCAAATCAAACCCTCTGTTTCAGCAATGTTGAATGCGGTTAAAACTACAAACGATGCGGATGTTTCGAATAACATTCTTCTTAGCGGTTATAATATTAACTTGATGGTTAATTACAATAATATATTTTGGGTTCAGCCTACATATAAGAAAAACGGTAGTATTGTGGTTTCTGCAGGTGTAAATTTAAAAAAACTCGGAATTGCATATGCATATGAAACTAATTCCGGAGCATTAGCCGCACTCGGAGGTCCTTCGCATGAAATAATGCTGACCTACGGTTTCTTTAAATCAAAAAATCAAAATATTGATACAATTATCTATAATGAAGAGTATTACAGAAAGTTACAACATAAAATAGGAGATAAAACCTATGAAGAATATATTTCTTCAAATAATTACGGCTTTTATAATAATATTATTGAGTTGAGCGATTCTATGCACCGAGAGGAAATAAGAAAAATAGAATTATCAAAAGATACAATTCAAAAGGACACGCTAAATTCAGATGATATTGCACAAATTGAAAAAGCACGATTAGATTCTCTTGAACAAATTAGAAGAGATTCAATTGCACAAGCAGAAAGGGATTCTGCCGGAATGCATCATCTGAGAAATGTTTCTGAAAGTGAAATGAAAATTTTAGAAAAAGGTGTTCATTTTGAATTAGGTTCAGCTATGTTAAAGAGTGAATCAAGAACATATTTGAATAAAGTTGCTGATTTATTAAAAAATAATCCCAATATCAAAGTGTTAATTTCCGGACATACATGCGATATCGGTTCCGAATCGGCAAATGAAATGTGTTCGAGAGACAGAGCCGAAGCTGTAAAATATTTCTTAATAAGTAAGGGGGTTTCTTCTTATCAAATCTCCACAGATTTAAAATTAGATGCCGAACCGATTGTTCCGAATACAAGTGAAGCCAACAGGCAACAAAACAGACGGGTTAGTTTCTCTATCATTAAAGAATAAAAAAATAAAAACTGTAAATTCTATTTTTTTATGAGTCGAACCTTTTCAATTCGAGGTTCATCAATTTCCAATATTTCGATAATGAAATGTTCAGTTTCAATAATTTCGTTTTTACTCGGGATTTGTTCGTGTAAATAAAAAATATATCCTGCAAGTGTTTCAAATTCCTCTGATTCAGGTAGTTCTAATTTGAATTTGTCGTTTAAATAATCAATTTCAATACGAGCAGAAAATATAAATTCTGTTTCACTGATTTGATTTTCTGTATAAAGAGTTGCATCGTGTTCATCCTCAATTTCCCCGAATATTTCTTCAACAATATCTTCCATAGTAACAATACCTGATGTACCTCCGAATTCATCAACGATTAAAGCTACACTTTTATGTGATTTTAATAATTTATTTAGAAGTTTGTTTGCAGGCATTGTTTCCGGAACCACTAACAGTTCGGTCATAGCAGCCTTAATCGTTTTAGATTGCTTAAAAATGGCTAAAATATGAACGTATCCTATTATATTATCAATATTGTCTTTGTAAATAAATATTTTAGAATAACCTGAATCGATAAATTTTTTCTTTAATTGTGCGATTTCTGTTAATATATTTTCAGCAACAATTTCATTCCTCGGAACCATGCACTCCCTTATTTTTACTTCGGAAAAGTCAAGTGCGTTTTTAAAAATCTTAATCTCATCAACTGTGTCTTTCTCATTTTCGTTAATTTCCTCTGTATCTGCAAGAAAATGATCTAAGTCTATTTTTTTTAGAATTATTTTTTGAGAAGCAGTTTTATAGGGTTTTTTTTTAACAATACGAATAAATAATTCTGAAATTCGAACAGTTAATTTTGCAACAGGAAAAAAAATAATATAAAAAATAAACACAGGTACTGCCAATTTATGCAACAAAAAATTAGCATTTTGTCTGAAAATTGTTTTAGGAAGGAATTCGGCGGTAATTAATATTAATAGTGTAGAGAGAATTGTTTGAAGAAGTAAAATTATAAAATCTCCGTTTGAGATAATTTGTTTTAAGAAAGGTTCAGCCAATTTTGCAAAAAATAACCCGTATAAAACTAATGCAATATTATTCCCTACCAACATCGTAGAAATATATTGTCCCGGGTTTTTTGTAAAAATACTGATAATACGAGATGATGACGAATTATGTTTTTTTGCTAATTCAATTTTTAAACGATTAGCGGTAATAAATGCAATTTCCATTCCCGAAAAAAAAGCAGAGAAAAAAAGCGACAGAAATATAATGCTCAGAAAACTTATTGTCATATAAGAAAATTCTTAAATAAATCAGAATCAATATAAATTTGATTTTAAAATGTAAAATTAAAAAATTTCTGCTAATTTTGTTTAATAAACCCTTTTTAATAAAATGAATTCGAATTATTCAGAAAGAGAATTGCAATTACAAGAAGAAAATAAAAAACTTCTTGAAGAGATTCGTCTGTTAAAAAATAATTCAGATACAAATCTACATGAGCTATCAAGTAAATTTAACAAAATATACAATGAAGTACCGGTAGGTATATTGTTATATGACAACAATTTGCAAGTTTTTGAAGTGAATGATGTTTTAACGGAAATGTTTCAATTAAAAAAGGAACAAATCATTAACTTTAAGATATCAGAACTTTCCGATAAATCAATTTTGCCGGCATTAAAACAAGTTTTACAAGGTCATGAAGGATTTTATGAAGGAGAATATAAAAGTACATTTAGTAAATTAGATTTATATATTTCAGTTCATTCAAAACCATTTGTTATTGAGCACAACGGAATAAATATTAAGGGAGGAATTGCTGTTTTTGAAGATATTACCGAGAGCACAATGGCTGAGAGAGCTGTAAACAAATCATACGACACGTTTCAAAGAGTTACAGATAATATCAATCAGGTTATATATGTAATAGATTCAGAGACATATAAAGTGCTCTTTATGAATAAAAAAGCTGTAAATGTTTTTGGCGATAAAGTCGGGCAAACTTGTCATGAAGCTTTTTTTAAAAATTCTTACTTATGTAAAAACTGTCAGATTGATTTTTTGAAAAGTCATAATATCGGTTTGGATAAGTTTTTCGAAAAAGATTATTTAGATGAATTTTCGAATAAATGGTACCAAATTTCATACGGTTTTATTGAATGGGTTAACGGGAAAAAAGTATTATTGTTAAGTTCAATTGATATCACTATTGAAAAAAATGCATTAACGAAAATTCAAGAACAAAATTTGATATACGAAGAAACGCTACAAAAATTAACCGCTCAAAACGAACAAATCAATCAGCAGTCAGAACAACTTAAAGTTTCCGGTGCAATTAAAGACACCATGTTTTCAATAATTGCCCATGATTTAAGAGGTCCTGTCGGTAATATAACAAGTGCTCTGGATATTATAATCGGGGATATTTCTCAACTCAATAAAAAAGAAATAATAGAGATTATTAAACCGGTCAGAGACTCTGCAGGGGCGGCTTATAACTTATTGGTAAATCTTCTGTTTTGGGCAAAAAATGAAAGCGGCGAAACTTTTTTTGTTCGTGAACGAATCCTTTTAAATGATATTATTGATGATGTTTTAACCCTTTTTAACCCTAATATAGAATCTAAAAAACTTCTATTTTCTAACACAATTGTCAATGAACATTATGTTTTTGCCGATGAACACATGATTCATACGGTTATTCGCAATTTAGTTTCAAATGCCGTTAAATATACAAATTATCAAGGGAAAGTTTCAATCGGTATTGATAAGATAAGTAAATATAATAAAAAATATATTAAATTTTGGATAGAAGATAACGGAGTAGGAATTTCTTCTGAAAATATCAAAAAAATATTGAGTACCAAAGAGTTCTTCTCTACATACGGAACCAATAAAGAAAAGGGAACAGGATTAGGGATTATACTGACAAAAGAATTTGTAGAAAAACACCAAGGGGAAATTTACATAGAAAGCAAAGTCGGAAAAGGAACATTAATTTCCATACTATTACCGGCAGAAAACTAACAATGAAAAATCAATTTATTAAACGACATATCACAGCTATATATCTGCTTTTTACGATAATAATTATATTAATATTTTTTTTTGGTATATATGTAAGAAATAAGAATAATACATTTGAATATTACAAAAAGCAACAATTCAAAGAGTTAGACAAAATTGAGAATTATGTAAACATTATATATTCTCAATCAATTTCAAAACTAAATTCGGCTGAAAGAATTTTTAAAGATATAACTGAACATTTTGAAACCCCTGCTATAAATTATAACGATACAATAACAATTAACTTAATAGAAAAAAATCAAAGCAGAGCCTTCAAATTACCTGTTCTTTCTTTTAATAACAAACCAATTTATCTTCAAAATGATATTTGCAACAGAATTACTTACATATCAAATGTTTATGCAAGCATCTGGCAAAAAACCGATTTCGGATATATCCGTATTGCTTCAAGTATTCCCGGAATATCAAATGAAGATATCCCTGAAATCATAGAAAACTCCTCACAAATAGTTAAGAAACTAAATGCCGGAACATATTTTACTGAAAAATTATTCTTATCAAATGATATTCAATTAAATCATTATGCCCCGATTTATATAAAAGGGAAAATCTCCGCTTATTTACAACTATCTGTTTATGAATTTATTACATCCTCACTTAATAAACTATACACCAAAAAATCCACACAATTTTTTTTAACGGATATTAACAACCAAAAATTATTCCTGAGCTCATCAATTATCAGCTCTAATGTGTATGAACATTTATTAACTGAACTAAATCAAAATAATACCAAAACAATTTTTTTTGAGCATAAACAAATAGGATTTTTCGTTAATCAAATTCCTGAACAACAATTATATATTGGTATCATAGATTCATACTCCGACTATTATTCCGAACAAAAAAAAATAAAATATAAATGGTTGATAAGCGGATTATCTGTTACCTTATTAATTACAGCTCTGTATTTTTTTATAATAATTCCTTATCAAAAAAGAAAAAATCATTTCATAAATCAGATAATTAAAACCATTCATAAAGATGAAAAAAATGATTCACAATCAGCTTTATCGCAAATTCAAGTAATTGAACAACTGCAAAATTACTATCAAAACATCGTTTTGAATTTTGAAAAATTAAATTCCGGGAATGTTGATAATCAATTAAGTATAATTGTAGCGGATGATGAGTTAGGCAACCAAATAAAACAATTACAGCAATCCATAATAAAAAATGAACAGCAAAAACTCATACAACAAGCAGAAGATGAATTAAATGAAGAATTTAAAAAAGGCAATGCCCAAATATCGGCTATTTTACAACATATTAATGAATTAGATGAATTATCTTTTCAAATACTAAAAAGCATAGTCGATTTTTTTCAACTACAGCAAGGAGGCTTATTCATAGTTAATGATAATTACCTAAAGAACACGGTTTTAGAAATGAAAGCTTCATACGCCTACAATAAAAAAAGATTAACTGATAAAGTATTTTCTGTAAATGAAGGACTTGTAGGAAGAGCATTTCTGGAAAAGGAAAGCATTTATATTACCGAAGTGCCGAAAAAATATACATTAATCGAATCCGGTTTCGGAGAACAAGAACCTCAATTTTTATTAATCGTTCCCTTAATTTTTAATAATAAAGTTGAAGCAGTTATTGAATTAGCCGGAATTAAACAAATTGACAATCAAAAAATTAAGTTTATTGAAGAAATCGGTGAATACATAGCATCAACAATATCAAATTTAAAACATTCAAAACAAACAGAAGAATTGTTAAAGCAAACACGTCTGCAGTCAAAAGAAATTGAGGAACAAAGACAAACATTGGAAGAAAAAATAAATACTCATCGAAAACAAAACAGAAATTTAGATAAAGAAATATTAGAATTGATTGAAATTATCGAATCTATAAAATCTGTTACATTTATGATTGAATACGATTTAACCGGTAAAATTGTCGATGTAAGCAAAAAAACGCTTGATTTATTCGCTGTTACAAAAAAAGATATTATTTTATTATCTCATAATGATATTGTAAAAACTTCCGATTATAATGCAGAATATAAGAATTTTTGGGAAGACTTAAACGAAAATAAAGGAAAAGCAATTACCGAAATCTTATACTTAAATGGAAAAGAAATTCGTTTGGCTCAAAATTATGTTCCTATTCGAAATGTTCGTCGAAAAATTTTTAGAATTTTATCAATCGGAACCGTTTATAATTAAGTAATTGATAGTTATATGTCAGATAATTTTACTTTTAAAAAAAAAATAAACCGAATTTTTTCAGGAATATTAATTATAACCGTATTACTGACAGTTTTATTTTTTTTAATGATAATTCGTGTAAGAATTAAAGCAGATTCATTAGAAATTATCAAATTATTCAACCAAAAAACCGAACAAAAAATTCTTGAGTACATTTCATCAGCCCGTTCCGATTTGAATGCTGTTTATATGCTTGTTACATGGAATAAAACAATGTCTGTCAGCAATTTAGATGTAGTTAAATTCAAAAATTTTTTCAAAGAACATCCGCAAATTACAAATAGTTTTATTTCATTAAACAGTTCTGTTTCTGATTTTAATGACCTAAATAATGAAAATTCAACAGCATTTTTAAACACAGAAGACGATATTAAACAGTTAAATTTTGACTCCAAACAATTTCCTGTCAATTATGTCGAGTTTCAAAAAAAGAATTCCCAAAATCAAATCTTAATTTCAGAACCTTTTAAATCAATTCGCAATAATAAAGAAGAGTTAATCATTACCTTAGTAAAACAAATACTCATTAACAATAAACCGGCAGGTTTAATCGGAATTAATTATTCATTAGCAAATTTAGTTCAATTTGAAGATAAAATCATCAATAATAATAAAAAACCCCAAGTTCTGATTCTGACAAGTTCTGACAATATAGTTTATCATAACGGAAATAAATATTTAGTCGGACAAAACATAATGTCTGTTCAAGAGACGGAAGCAGAAATGTTTAAAACAATATTAAAATCAAAAAATGAAAATATTATTCAAAATATCGCATTTGCAATTTCTGAAATAAACATTCCCGATACCGAAACAACATGGACTGTTATAACAAATATAAATATAAACCATTTTCTAAAAAAAACTACACCTTATATATATATAGGTATTTTTCTCTTACTGATATTAATAATTTCAGGAATTTATTTGTTTAATACATTTCTTAAAAAAACGTTTAAACCCTTAAATGATATACATAATAATATCTCTCAAATAAGCCAAGGCAAAGTAGTTTTTAAAACACTCGAAGAAAATAATGAATTTAGTACGTTTTATACAAAACTAAACTCAATCTCCGAAAAAATTGCAGAAACAACAGAAGTTTGTAAAAATATAGCCGCAGGTAACTACGAAAAAAAATTAACCCTTAGAGGAGAAAATGACAAATTATCTTTATCAATTAATGAAATTATAGACAGCAGAAATGAAGATATAAAAAAGAATATTCTTAAAGAACAAGATACCCATAAACAACTTTGGATGCGTAGAGGACGTTTTGAAGTTTCCGAAGCAGAACGAAAAAGTAAAAATGAGCTTGAAGAATTAAGCTTTAATATCTTAAAAACTATAATAAAATATACAGATGCAATTATCGGAGGAATCTATTTATATAATTCAGAAAAACAATCAATTAATTTAATCGCATCTTATGCATACGGCAATAAAAAACATCAAAATGTAAATTTTAAAGCCGGCGAAGGCCTTGTAGGAGCTTGTATTCAAGAGAAAAAACGAATTGTATTAAATACAGTCCCCGATGATTATATTCAAATCGTTTCAGGTTTAGGAAGCGGAAACCCGGCTAATATTACCATAATTCCTATTTTTTATCAAGAAAAAATAAATGCAGTTTTGGAAATAGCATTCCTAAAAATCCCCGAAGACTATGTCATTGAGTTTATTGAACAATTAGGTGATAATATCGGCGCATGGATAGATGCTTCATTAATAAATACAAAAACTACCGAATTACTACAAATTTCTACCCGACAAACAAAAGATTTAGAAGAAAAGGAATTGATTTTGAACTCAAAAGTAGAAGAACTTGAGAAAATAAAAAACGAAATAGACATTCAAAATAACGAATATAAAAGTTTGATGAATGCAGTTAATAACACCGTTATGGTAGTGGAATATACAACGGAAGGAATCGTACTAAATTCCAACAAAAAGTACGAAGAAATTATGGGCTATAAAGCAGAAGATATTAAAGGAATAAGTGTATTTGAATTAGTTAAGCAACAAGAAGTTGACCTAAAAATAATTTTAGAAAACGTAAAAAATGGGAAACCGATTAAACAACAAATTAAAAGATATACGAAAAGCGGAGAAGAAAAGTGGCTTTCGGCAACTTATACACCTATTTACAATAAAGACGGTAAAATTTCGCGTATAATTTTCTTTGCCCATGATATAACTGATTTATCAGAAAACAAGTTTAAAAATCATTAAATCAAAAATCCGTTTTTATAAAACATATAACGGGAAAGCCAAGGTGTGTACGGCGAAACCCCGTCTTCAGACAATTATATCCAATACTGAGGATGTTAGGGAATTTAATTCAATTTTATTATTGCGTAATTAAATTCCGAAGATTTATCAACAATAAGTTATTTAGCCATAAAAGTGTAAAAACACAAAACGCTTTATATCAGAATTAAATAAAAGATATTTAAAATAATCTTCTAAATATCTTTCAAATATTTGGTAAATAGAAATAAAGTTACTCTCTTTGCAGCCGCTTTAGATAAAACGAAAAAGAATAAGTGTCGAAAGAAAAAAAATTTAAAAAAATTGAAAAAAAGTTTTGCAGATTAAATAAAAATTATTTCCTTTGCATCCGCTTTTGAAAACAGGAAAAAGAATAAGTGCCGAAAGAAAAAAGTTTTTAAAAAATTGAAAAAAAGTTTTGCAGATTAAATAAAAATTATTTCCTTTGCATCCGCTTTTGAAAA
>DYOF01000186.1 GCA_020720665.1 Acetofilamentum sp.
AATTTGGCAAAAAATCAAAAGAAATTATTGAAAATTGGTCTTTTTATAAAATTACAAACACAATTGAAAATACAATATAAATGAATAACAATACAAAATACATCGTTGGGGTTTTTTCATTTATCGCATTTTATACGGTTTTCTCTTTTGATTTTTTTTCTTCTGTTGGTGTAGCTTTATTTCTTTTTTTTGGAACAAAGTTTTTTTATGAAATTGGAAAAAAAATTGAAATCCGTGACGTAATAATTTTGCTTGCTTCTCTACAATGGATAATTGGTCCTTTATTAGCATATAAAATATATCCGGACGATGATTTCTATTACATGGCTGTTGAAATTGATATTTATATGAGTTTTGTTGTTCCGGCAACACTTGCATTTGCATTAGGACTATACTTACCAATTACAAGGAAAAAGATTTCGGAAAAACATATCTTAAATTCAATAAAAGATTTTGTAAAAAGATACAAAAACATTGATCTTACTTTAATATCTATTGGAGTTGTGTCTGAACTTATTATTGAAATAGTTCCTTCAAGCATACGCTTTGTTTTGTTTTTATTCTCCGGTTTACGCTTCATCGGTTTATATTTTTTATTCCTATCCGACAGAAAATATAAAAACACCTTCGTTTTTATTCTTCTCGGCTGGTTATTTCTAACGGCACTGCGAGAAACCCTATTTCATGACTTATTATTATGGTTGGGCTTTTTTATTATTATCGCTGCATATATTACAAAACCGTCTTTACGAAAAAAGGTCTTATATTTATTGACTATTTTTATTTTGATAATTACAATTCAAACGGTTAAACACAGTTTCCGTGAAGCATTAAAAGAAGAAACCGGTAAAGGTCTCGGTTTATTTACGGAATTAGTCAAAGAAAAAGTGTTTAACTCGAATTATGTAGCCTCCGACACAAATTTAAGTGCCATGGTAACACGAATTAATCAAGGTTGGATTATTGCCCGTATCATGAGTTGGACTCCCTCGCGAGAACCCTTTGCAGAAGGAGAAACCATAAAGGAAGCGGTGAAAGCAACTTTGCTTCCGCGTTTTTTAGCTCCGAATAAAGTCATTGCCGGAGGCAGAACTTATTTCACCCGATTTACCGGCAAAGATATTTCCGAAGATACTTCCATGGGACTGAGTCTTTTGGGTGAAGCCTATGCCAATTACGCTATATTCGGAGGTTCTTTGTTTATGTTTATCATCGGCTTATTCTATAATTTCTTTGTGTTTCAAATCTATAAAATTGCAAACAAACACCCCACCATCATCTTTTTTATACCCTTAATTTTCTTGCAAGTCGTTAAAGCCGAAACCGACTTTTCCGTCATTCTGAACCATTTAATAAAAGCAAGTATTGCTGTTTGGATGATATACTTTGCTGTCCGCCGGTTTTTTCACATTAAACTATAACTTGCTTATATCCACTTGCCCTGAGCTTGTCGAAAGAAATCCGAAGTGCAGCTAAACACTATAAAATAATCACTTAAAACCACCAACAGCATAAACAAATAAGCTAAACAAACAATAATAAATGAAAATCCACTACCTTTTCCGCCGCCCATCGCCGGTGTTTCACAGCATTGAGGAGCAATTTTTTGCAATGCAAAAAGCCTTGCCGGATGGGGTGAAGTATAAAAATGTGTTCGCTAAGTACCACAGCAGAGGTTTCTTTAAACGTTTGGGTATAGCTATTCAAATGGCTTTCAATCAGGGCGATGTGAATCATATAACCGGGGATATTCATTTCGTTGCTTTATTTCTGAAAAAGAAAAAAACCATACTCTCGGTGCACGACATCGGCTCGATATTGAATAAACACGGTTTCAAACAAAAAATTTTACGTTTCGTTTGGTTCTCAATGCCCTTTGCACGCGTGTGCAAGATTACCGTAATTTCGGAATTCACGAAAAGCGAAATTCTCCGACAATTTAATATCAATCCCGAAAAAATTACAGTTATCTCCGATTGTGTAGCGGATGATATTGCGTTTTCCGAGAAAATTTTTAATGTTGAAAAACCAAACATCCTGCAAATCGGAACAAAACCCAACAAAAATATTGAGCGATTGATTGAGGCAATTTCCGGAATTGCCTGCAAACTGACCATTGTCGGAAAACTATCAGAAGTGCAAAAAAGGCTGCTCGATAAACATAAAATCGACTTTAAAAACGCTTACAATCTTAGCCGTGAAGAAATTATCGAAGCCTATAAGCAAGCTGACATTGTGAGTTTCGTGTCGCTTTACGAAGGCTTCGGTGTTCCTGTTTTGGAAGCTCAAGCAACCGGCAGAGTTGTTATAACAAGCAATTTAGAGCCGATGAACACGGTTGCCGGGAACGGAGCTTATTTAGTTAATCCTTTTGATGTTCAGGATATTAACAAAGCAATAACAGAAGTAATACAAAACACGGATTTAAGAAACTCTTTAATTCAACATGGTTTTGAAAACATTAAAAACTATTCGGCAAAATCGGTTGCCGAAAAATATTATCAACTATATAAATTAATTTATGAAACACCCGGGTAAAACGATTTTTTACACACAAAGGTATGACTACAGGAAGATATTATTTACTTGCAGATTTATAAAGGTGTTCCTATCTGCGGGAAAAAACAAGTTTTATAAA
>DYOF01000052.1 GCA_020720665.1 Acetofilamentum sp.
ATTAGTTTCCTTTAATTTGATTTAAGGTATTCATTGCTTTTTGACTATATTTTCCGCCTTCATCAATTATAATTTGCAACAGCCCGGCAGCTTCTTTGTTTTTGCCTGAATTTATGAGTGCTTGCGATTTATACCATTGAGCATCGTTTGTGTAAACAGACTCTTTTAAAGCTAAAACATTATCAAACCTTGCAATTGCTGTGGTATAATTTTTTAGCATATAATAACACATTCCTGATTTATAAAGTATTTCAGTATCGTTAGGGGATGAAAGCAAATACGTGTCAAAATCTTCTGCGGCTTCTTGATAGCTTTTAATTTTATAAGAAAGCAACGCTCTGTTTTTGGTTGCAACAGTTTCGTCGGAAGCTCCGCTCTCTTTTTTAGAAGATGATGCACTTCGGCTGTTTAAACCGATTAAATTATTAGTTTTATTATCTTTTGATTCTTCTTCTTTTAGTTCTTTATCCGTTGTAATTGGTGCATTATCATTGTATTCTGTGTTTATTTCAGATACAGCATCTTCGAATACAACATTGTCAATATCAGTATCTTCGGTTGTTTTGTTGTTTGCTGTAATCTGCTCGTCATTCGTTATATTGTCGGTTTGAGTTGATTGTGTTTCATTCGGCTCAACTTTTTCTCTTTCGTTGTTTGTTTGTTCTGAAAAACTTTTTTCATATGCCTCTGTGCTTTTATTTATTCCGCCGGATAATTCGTTATTGTTTGAATTTGAAGGTTTTAAAATATCGGTAGTTTCGTTTTGTGCAAGGTTTTCAGTAGATTTATTTCCGATAGTATTAATAAAATAAGCTATGCTGATTAATAAAATAACCGAAGCGGCAACAGCAAATATTCTTTTGAAATTTGGTTTATTAGTAGTTTGTTTGGGTTGAATAAATCTTTCTTTTTGTATGAAAGAATCAATCGATTGATTCAATTCATCTACAATTTTTGGTAGTTTTTGAGTATTCGGAAAATAACTATAAGCTTCAGCCAAATCACTGCATATTTCACAATCAGCCAAATGTAATTCAATCCTTCGATTATCTGCTAAGGATAATTTCCCTGCAACATAATCGGCAATCTCTTGGTCGGAGAGGCATTGGCTTTGTGCAAATATGTTTTTTAATTCGGGGCTCATCATGTTATTATGACATAAATTACAATTAATGCAGAAATACCTGCTTTTGTGAGAATTATTTTTAGATTTCGTTTTCCGTTTTGAATAGAACTTTTTACTTTTTTTATAGGGTAATTAGTTAAATCAGCAATTTCAGAGTATGATTTCCCTTCCATATAAAACAATTTTACACATTCTTTCTGTTCCTTATTTAACTGAGAAACAGCATCATGTATAGATTCAATTTTAACTTCTTCGGTTTCATTTTCAATTAGATGAGAATTTAAATCGTTTTCCATAAAATTCTCATAGTCTTTTTTTAAATCTTGTGTTTTTTTAAAGTCGGATTGTTCTTTTCTCAAATACATTAAACAATGGTTTCTGGTAACCATGTATAACCATGATTTGAAGTTATCGATTTGATGATTGCTCAGGTCGGTAAATAATTTTTCAAAAATCAGCATAACGCTGTCCTTACTTTCTTCCTCATTTTTAAGGTATTTCATGGAAATCAGGAACACAAATTTGGTGTAGCGTTTATATAATTCTCCTACAATTTCTTTATTGTGATTTTCTTTATAAAGAGTAATTAATTGATTGTCTGATATGTCTCTGTAATTTGACAAATTTGATTTTTAAAAAACAAGTTACAAATTTAAAAAAAAATAGATTAAACAGAACAATTAACTTACTTTTGTATTAACTAAGAAAAATTTTTAAAATTAGGATGTTAAAAAACTATTTATCGCTTGTAAAATTCAGCCATACGATATTTGCGATGCCGTTTGCCGTAATCGGTTTTTTTCTTGCCGTAAAAACGAGTACGGTTGAATTATTATCGGATAACGGAATACGGTTATTTCTATTGGTTATTTTAGATATGATTTTTGCAAGAAATGCGGCAATGGGTTTTAATCGTTGGTTAGATAAAGATATTGATGCTAAAAATCCAAGAACTGATATTCGAGAGATTCCTTCCGGAAAAATAAAAGCGAAATATGCATTATGGTTTGTAATTATAAATTCTGTTTTATTTTTGTTAACCAGCTATTTTATTAATCTGTTAGTTTTTTTATTGGCTCCTGTTGCATTGGCAGTGGTATTAGGTTATAGTTATACCAAACGCTACACATGGCTGTGCCATTTTGTGCTCGGATTGGGTTTGTCTTTAGCTCCTGTGGGTTCTTATTTGGCAGTAACCGGCGAATTTTCTTTATTACCGGTTTTATTTTCAATGACTGTTTTATTCTGGACTGCGGGTTTTGATATAATTTATTCTTTGCAAGATGAAGAATTTGACAAAAATCAGAATTTAAAATCAATACCTACTTTATTAGGAAAACGAAATGCATTAAAGTTTTCAGCATTACTTCATTTGCTTACATCCGGATTTATTGTTTGGGCAGGAATAATCGGTGCGGAATTTTTGGGGATTTGGTATTGGGCAGGTGCAATTTTTTTCGGAGTTTCCTTATTTTACCAGCATATTCTTGTAAAACCGAATGACTTAAGTAAAGTAAACCTTGCATTTTTTACAACGAACGGCATTGCAAGTGTTATTTTTGCTTTGTTTACAATTATAAGTTTATATTTTTAAATTCACTATAAATGAAAAATTTCCCATGCTTTTTCTGCCTGAAGTTCTAACATTTCATAGCCGTTTTTAATTCTTGCACCTTTTTTTTCACCTTGTTTTAAAAATAAGGTTTTTTCAGGATTATAATTCAAATCGAATAATAAATGCTTATCAGAAATATATTCATAAGGAATATTCGGTTTGCTATTAATTTTAGGATATAAACCTAATGGAGTTGCATTTACTATTAATAAGTTTTGTTCAATTTCAGATTTATTCAAATCGGAATAATGAAGAATATTTGTTTCGCTTAGTTTTTTTTGCGAACTTACAAAGTTGTATTTAATACCCAATGATTTTAATCCGTATGCGACTGCTTTTGCAGCTCCGCCCGTTCCTAAAATTAATGCATTAGTAATTGTTGAACTTAATAAGGGTTTTAACGATTCTGAAAAACCGAAAGCATCTGTGTTATAACCTATTAGTTTTCGTTTATCTTCTTCATAAATAACTTTTACCGTATTTACTGCTCCTATTTCTTCGGCAATAGGATCTAAATCTTCCAAATAACAAATAATTAATTCTTTATAGGGAGATGTAACATTTAAACCGGCTAAATTTTCAATAGTAAGTATCACATCAGGAAATAATTTGATTGATGAAATCGGTAAGTTTAAATATTTGACTTCTTCAATTTTTTCTTTCTCAAATTTATTTAAAAAATAGCTTTTTGAAAATGAGTGTGTTAAGGGATAACCGATTAAACCATAAGTTTTCATACCGCTTTATTTTTTGTTTTTGCAAAATGTTCGATTGTCCAAATAGATAAGATTCCGATAATAAAAAATGCTATTCCAAACAATACTTCCGAATTTAATCCGTCAGGTAAATAGCGTTCATAACTGCTGACTATACGTTCGCCGTCTTTATTTAAAATTTCCAAACCTGTATCATTTAACAGATAAATTTCTTTTTTCCAGGGCCAAAGAATTAATAATGATCCGAATATAAAACCTGTTAATGTTGCAATGGTTTGGTTTTTAAATTTTTTAAAAATCCATGATAAAAAGCCTGAAAAAGCCGGTAATCCAATTGCTGCTCCTATAATTACGGGTAAAAGCACATTAAAATCTAAAACATTCACAGAATGCAATATTAAAGTGTAATTTCCCAATAATATTAAAACAAAAGAACCGGAAATACCGGGTAAAATCATACTTATTATCGCTATAATACCGCAAATTATTAAAAACCAGAATGATGCGTTTTCGGTAGCAGGATTCAAAAAAGAAATCCATACGGCAATAGCAGTCCCGATTATAAAACTGATTATTATCGGTAATGAAAATTTATCAACCGTTTTTCCTACAAAATATACAGATGCTAAAATAAGACCGAAAAAATATGCCCAAACAAAAATCGGATATTCGACAAATAAAAATTCAAGCAAACGAGCTAATGTAAAGATACTTACAGCAACACCCGAAAATATAAAAAGTAGAAATTTTAAATCGGTGTGAGCCGCAAATTCTTTTAGTTTCAGTTTTATTAATAATTTGAGTGATTTTAAATTAAATGATTTCAAAGCATTAATTAATCGCTCAAATATTCCGGTAATTAATGCAATTGTTCCGCCTGATACTCCGGGAATGACATTAGCCGCACCTATTCCTAAACCCTTAGCAAACCATGATATGATTTCTTTCATCTTTTTTTATGTTAAATTTAAGCGGGCAAATTTAAAAAAATAAATTTATTCAAATCATGTTTGATATTGAAGTGCAAAGAGTTTTTTATTTTGATTACATTTTAAATTTAATGATATTTATACACAGAAATATGCTGTTAATTAAATTAAACTTCAAAAATATCTTTCGGATATTTAATTTCTGTAAGGAATAATGCATGTGCCGGCAGGGAAACACCTGCATTTGAGCGATTTTTACTTTCAATAACGATTTTTAAATCATTAATACTTATCTTAGCTTTCCCCAGCTCAAGCAATGTTCCTGTTATAGCTCTTACCATATTTCTGAGAAACCGATCGGCTTCTATTTTAAAAATAATTTGCTCATTGCGTTCAAACCATTCGGCTTTAAATATTTTACAGATATTTGTTTTAGTATCGGTATGTAATTTACTGAAACTCGTAAAATCGTTATATTCAAATAATATTTTAGCTCCGGAATTCAATTGTTGTAAATCAGGTTTTTTTGAATAAACGTAATATGAAAAATCTCTTAAAAAAGGATTTTTTTCAAAATGCATTCGGTATTCATAGGTTCTTGACAGGGCTGAAAAACGACTGTGGGCATCAGGTTTTACTTTAAAAATTTCATGAATAACGATATCTTTTTTTAAAAAACGGTTTGCTTTCAAAATTAAATCGGGGCATATTTCAATACTATCATTCAAATCAAAATGTGCAAAATAATTTAAGGCGTGTACTCCGGTGTCTGTGCGTCCGGCACCGGTAATTTTTGTTTCTTTTTTTAATATTAATGAAAAAACCGTTTCAAGTTCTTCTTGAATTGTAACAGCATTCGGTTGATATTGCCAACCGTGATAGTCTGTACCTCGATATGAAAGTTTGATGAAATATCTCAAAATATAATTATTAACTCGTTATCCTGCTTTATATTAAATTGATTATGCTATGTTTCATTTTCGTAATATATTTTATAAAATTTCCGCCCGTCATTTTCAGTTCCTTTTTCAATTAAATTTTTGTCGCCGTGAATATATACGTGAAAATTTTTATCTAATTTCAAAACACTTTTAAATACACGTGATTGTTTTTTTACGGCATGACCTGAAATGTCAAACTCATCGGCAATTTGAATATTATTTTCGGTTCTGAAAGCTTGGTCATAATTTCTGAATGAATCAATTAATTGCTCATCTTGAAATACTTGCTCTTCAAAATCTGTTTTATTAAAATGCTCGTTTGATTTAAAATAATCAATCGAACGATTCAATAATTGAATTTTATCCGTTCTGTTTATTTCAAATTCCTCAGGTAATTGCTTACTTACAAAATCTTTTGCAATAGTTAAAAACTCTTTTGTATTGTAAAAATCATCATTTAAAGGTTTAACATTTAAAAATTCATTTTTCCAATATTGAGCATCATTTGATTTGTTTACATTATCAATAATTAACACCACATATCCGTATTTTTCATTTGTATTAAAGATGATACAGGCTTTATCAATTTTTTTAATTTCAATACCGTAGTCATGGTTTATCTGATAGTTGTTTGTTTGCTCGTTCATTTTCAGATAGGGCGTACGCTGTTCTGATTTAAAAATTCCTATGCCGTCGGTTATTTCATCGCCCAATTGTAAGTTGTTGAAATACGCAATATTAAGCTCGCCGGTTTTTATATTCGGATGCTCGGAAGAATCGTATAAACGTTGAGCAATTTTTGCAGATGCAGAAATCAAATTTTCTTCTGAATCAAATATTTCTTTTACATATGAGTATATGTTGTTTTCATTAGGATTTTGAGAATAAGAAAATCCGTAAAATTCCGGCAGTTTAAAATCTTGCAGAAAATATTCCATCAACAAACTTCCGCTTTCTTCTGAAACTTCCGTTAATTCTTTTGCTAAAAATAAAGCTTCGTTTTTGTGTTTATTACCGGTTTTATGAGTAATAAGCTGAACGAGCTCTGTATCTGAAAAATTAAATTTAAGCATGAATGTTTTATTTTTTGCTGAGAATATCTATTAATTTTTGTTCAGTTTTTTTAACGGCAATAAAGTTAGGTCCCAAAAAATCCTCATGCAAGAATTTATAAGTTCTGAATTCAACTGTTTTGGGGTAAATTTTGCCTAAAACATAACCCTTTGATTCAAAAAACTTATGAAAATCAATCAGTAATTTTTTTGTTGTAATATTAATGTATCCGTATTCAAATTGAATTGCTTTAATTAAGCCTTTGTTTATGCTGTTTTCAAAACCTAAAAGTGCGTCATATTCGGCGCCTTCAACATCAATTTTTAAAAAATCAAGCCGGTCGATGTTGTTTGCTCTTAAAAAATCATCGCCTTTAATCAGGTCAATAATTTGTTTGTCTTCCGCAGAGTAAGAAATTCCTTCGATGTTGTATAAAGAAGAATGTGTATGTGAGTTGAAAATGTTTATTTCTGTTTTTTTTTCTTCTGAATATAAGCCTTTTAAAACGGGAATAATTTGTTTGGTGTGCCTGACTTGTTCAGAAAGGATTTCAAAGGTTTTTTGCACGGGTTCAAACGCATATATCTTTGATTCAGGATTATACCGGTGCAGTAATAAAGCATATTTTCCGATATTTGCACCGCCGTCAATAATTACTTCAGGTTTGATTTGTCCTAATTTTTTTATTACGGTTAGTTCGCCGTTGCTTAAAATATTATGATTTCTGTTTTCATAAAATCTGTTTAAAGCTCTTCCGAAGCCGGCAAGTCCTTTGAAGAAATTATTATGTGAATTTGTTTTAATAAATTGTTTTAGTTTGCTCATACGTTTAAATTTTATAAACTGATTTGAAATCCTATTAATATACCTTGTTTTCTTACATTTGGATTTTGTAAATGTGTTATTCTTTTTATGTAATTTATACTAAGGATGTTAAAGATATTTTCAATTCCTGCACCCAATTCCAAATATGGTTTTTTTACGTCAGACAAGGTTTGAGGAAATACTAAAATGTTTCGGTTTTTTTCGCTGATATCGCCCCAAACACCTTTTGCAAATATAATTTCTCTGAGCTTTAATTTTCTAAGAAAGGGAATTTTATTAAAAAATAATCCCTTAAAATGATGTTCGGCAAAAAAACTCAAGTATCTGTCGCTCGCAAATTCATAATAATCCATTAAATTAAAGGTTTTTAAGCTATATGAGATTCCGGCGGAACCTTCGTGCAATTTCAATAAGGGATACGGAACTGTTCCGTATATTTTGCCGAATTCAACTAAATATTTCGTTTTACCTAAAAACCCCGGTGAAAATGAGTGATGAATTCCTATTTTCAGCTCAGAAAATTTATATTCAGAATTTAAAAATTCAGAAATTGCATAACTGTATTCAAATTCTAAAATAGGATAGAGCGAGCCGAATGAATGTCTGTTAAAAACAAATTCTATGTATTCTTCATTAATACCGAAGTGAGCATTAAATGTAAGTTTTGTACTGTTTATTTCGGGTACTATGATGTTTTCTGTATTCTGAAAATATAATATTTCATTGGGCAGAATTGTTTGACGAGAATATTTTATGATTCCGGTTAAACTTTTTAACAAATCCCGTTCTATAATAGCCTCTAATGTTTTTGCTTTCAAAAGCTTATCATTTTTTCCGGAGACTGAAAAAATATTATCGTAGCCAAAAGTTCCTAAATGTGAACTTAATTGCAGAAAATCATCTGTGTAATTTATTTGTGCCGTTGTCCAAGGTTCTCTGTCAAATTTTAATTTAGTTTCGATACCGTATTTTGCGTCATTGTCAGAAAATCCGTATGCTGTATATGCGTTAAATTCAATTTTTTTACTGAATTTATTTCCTGTTCTGAATCCGAGCCTGAAACGATTTCCTTCGATAGCATTTTTGCTGTATATTTTATAAATCGGTCCGAAATCAAGAACGTGAGTTTTTAAAAATCCGGTTGCAGAAAAGTATATTAAATTTTCAATTGTTTTGAATGTGTTCTGTTGTTTAACCGAATCTACGGTAGAATAAATTTCTTTTTCTTTTTTTGTAATACTTACCGGTCTGTTTTTAATCCAGTAATAAGAATCTTTTTTGGCGGCGTCATTATGTATTTCAATATCACGAAATTCAGTAGGTGAAAAAAATAAGGGTTTATAATTTGTATTTAAGTATATGTTTTTTCGTTCGACATATTTTTTTGCAAAAATTCCGCTTGAAAAATCGGAAACATTAAAATCAAAAAATAGTTCTTCCTTATATGGAAAATAGAAATTATTTTCAATTTTTTGAAAATCTGTTTTAATGTAAAAGTCAGACACAATACCTAAATTTGCAGTTTCAGACATAGTTGCAAAAACTGATTTCAAAGCAAATGCGGTGTCGGCTACCCAAATATTTCCGTTGAAAGTAAATTCATATTTTCGTTTTGGGGAGAAACTGATTTGATAGCACCATGAATTGTCGATAAATGCACTATCCGTCATTTCGTAATTATAAGCTAATAAGCCGTATATGGAAATCGGGCTGATAAATTCTTTATCAATAATTTTGACGTAGCTTTTATAGAAGTTAATGTCAAAATACATTTGTCCTGCAAATTTACCTATACTTTCATTTTCAATTCCCGCCATTTTCATGGATTTAATAATTTCTTTTCTGCGGCGGGGAAAATTTTGGTAGTAAAAATCGGATATTGTTTCACTCATAAATATAGGTGCGTAAATTTTTCCGGTGGCAGCGGATGTATCTGCATTCTCAAAAACAAATTTAAAATCTTTCAAAACCGGATACGATTTTAGTTTTGAATCGACATTATTTATATCCGTTTCGAGTTTTGTATATTGCTCGTAATTGTATGTTTTTAAGTAATTTGAACTGTTATTTTTCTTGTTTTTAATAAGTTCTTTTATTAAATCAACCGCTTTATTTTTTTCTGATTTTGTGTTTATTTTTTCAATGTCAGTATTGTCGGTTTTTAAGTATATTATAAAATCTTGATACTTATTTTGTTCGATATTTACAGAATCTGTTTGATAGCCTTTTTTTGAAATGATGAGTGTTTTAAGAACGGAATTTGTTTCTATAAAAAAAATACCTTTTTCATCGGAAATATAGCGGGTATTTAAACCTTTTAAACTAATTTTTGCGGAACTTAACGGAAATTGAGTTTCATCATCTAAAATTACTCCCCTTATTTTTGTTTGTGAAAACAAGGAAATGTTTGATAATAAGAGCAAAAATAAGAGTATTCTGTTCAATTTCAGCATAAGAATTTAAAATAAAAAACTTTGCGTTTTGCAAAGTTTAATTTACTGTTTTCAAATTATTTTTAATTAGCCATTTCAGATAAAAATTTAATTCTAACCAGCCGGATTTCTTCATCTGAAAACCCTTCGTCTCCGAGTTCTTCTAATGCATCTTCCAATGAGCCGGTTTCAGAATCAAAAAAATAGTCATAAATTTCATCAATATTCTCTTCATCAACGGTTTGGTCAATATAGTAGTCAATGTTTAATTTTGTTCCGGAATTAATAATTGCTTCAATTTCTTTTAAAAGTTCGCTCATACTCAAGCCTTTTGTACCTGCAATATCAGCTAAATTCACTTTTCTGTCGATGCTTTGAATAATGAACACTTTTAATCCCGATTTATTAATGACAGATTTAACTACTAAATCTTGCGGGCGGTCAATTTCATTTTCTTCAACGTATTTTTTAATGAGTTTTACAAATTCGGCACCATATTTTTTGGCTTTACCCGAACCGACACCTTGAACAGATTTTAATTCATCAATTGAAATGGGGTATCGAGTTGCCATGTCTTCTAAGGAAGGGTCTTGAAAAATTACAAAAGGCGGCACATCAATTTTTTTTGAGATGTCTTTTCGTAGGCTTTTTAGCATTTTAAATAATACTTCGTCACCTGCACCGCTTCCGGCATTTAGTTTTAAATGAAGATCTTCGCTGTTTTCATCTTCATCATCAAAGCGGTGTGACTCAGTAAGTTCCAGAGAATAAGCTTCGTTTATATATGCAATTCCTTTTTGGTTGAGTTTCAGTATTCCGTAATTATCAATATCTTTATCCAAAAAATAATGAATAAGAGATTGTCTGATAATTGATTCCCAAAATTTTATGTCTTTTTCCGAACCGGAACCGAATAATTTAATTTTATCATGTTTAAATGATTTTATGGCAGATGACGGGTAACCGGCTAAAATATTTGCAATATGTTCACCTTTATATTGTTGTTTTAATTCTTTAACGGCATTTAATACTTGCAGCATATAGCTTTTTCCTTCGAACTTAATTTTAGGATTTAAGCAATTATCACAATTTCCGCAATCATTTATTAATTCTTCACCGAAATAATTTAACAGAACTTTCGGACGACAAACTGAGGTTTCGGCATATGCAATGGTTTCAAGTAAAAGTTGTTTGCCGATTTCTTGTTCGGCAACGGGTTTCCCTTGAATAAATTTTTCAAGTTTTTGAAAGTCCTTATAGCTGTAAAAGCCTATGCATTTTCCTTCTCCGCCGTCTCTTCCTGCACGTCCGGTTTCTTGATAATAGCCTTCTAAACTTTTGGGCATGTCATAATGGATTACGTATCGAACATCGGGTTTGTCAATGCCCATACCAAAGGCAATAGTTGCAACTATTACATCAACATCTTCCATTAAAAACATATCTTGGTGTTTTGAGCGTGTTTTTGCGTCCATTCCGGCATGATAAGCCAGTGTTTTTATATCGTTAACTTGTAAAACTTCTGCGATTTCTTCAACTTTTTTACGACTTAAACAATAAATAATACCTGATTTTCCTTTGTTTTGTTTGATATATTGAATAATTTGTTTTTCCGGATTTATTTTTGGTCTTATTTCATAATATAAATTAGAACGAAAAAATGAATCCTTAAAAACGGTAGCATCGGGAATTTCTAAGTTCTTTAAAATATCGTGTTGAACTTTTGGGGTTGCTGTTGCGGTAAGTGCAATAATCGGAGCGCGACCGATTTCATCAATCAAGAATTTTATTTTACGATATTCCGGTCTGAAATCATGTCCCCATTCAGAAATACAATGTGCTTCATCTATGGCATAAAATGAAATTTTAATTGTTTTAAGAAAGTTTGTATTTTCTTCTTTTGTAAGTGATTCGGGGGCAACATACAGTAATCTTGTTTTACCTTCTTTCACATCATCTCGCACCTGTTTAAGTTGGGTTTTATTTAAAGATGAGTTCATAAAATGGGCAATCGAATCGGTTTCATAATATCCTCTCATTGCATCTACTTGATTTTTCATTAATGCAATCAGCGGAGAAATAATTATGGCTGTACCTTCAAGCAGTAGTGAGGGTAATTGATAGGTTAATGATTTTCCCCCGCCGGTGGGCATTAACACAAAAGTATCTTTTCCGTTTAATACATTTTCTATGATTTGTTTTTGTTCTCCTTTAAATGTGTCAAAACCGAAGTTTAGTTGCATTGCTTTATGAAGATCAATTTTTTTTATATCCATTGTTTTTTACTGTTTTCAAATAAAATCTCTTTTGTTTTACAATATATAAATATATTTGTAGCTAAATTAATAATAAATTTATTGTGTCTGACTAAATAATAAAAATAATTTGTAAAAATTGTGAAAAATATTGAAAGAATTAAAAGAATTGCAACCGAAGTAATCAATAACGAAGCCTTGTCGGTAAAAAAATTAGTTGATTTTGTTGATACTGATTTTGTAAATAGCGTTGAATTGATTATTAATTCCACCGGTAGAGTAATTATTACAGGTATCGGAAAAAGCGCAATTATTGCACAAAAAATTGTTGCAACTTTAAATTCTACGGGAACATCGTCTATTTTTATGCATGCTGCCGATGCCATTCATGGAGATTTAGGAATAATTCGTTCGGATGATGTTGTAATTTGTATTTCTAAAAGCGGAAATACACCGGAAATTAAAGTTTTGGTTCCCTTTTTAAAAAACTACGGTAATAAATTAATTGCATTTGTATCAAATACTGATTCGTTTTTAGCCAAACAATCGGATTTAGTTATCAGGACAACAATCAAGAAAGAGGCTTGCCCGAATAATTTAGCTCCTACTTCAAGTACTACGGCGCAATTGGTTATGGGTGATGCACTCGCAATCAGTTTATTAGATGTGCGAAATTTTTCGAATAATGATTTTGCCAAATTTCATCCCGGAGGAGCACTCGGCAAACAATTATATTTGAAAGTTGATGACATATTTAAGTTAAATGAAGCTCCGAAGGTTTATACAGACACAAAATTAAAAGAAGTTATTATTGAAATTTCTCAAAAAAGGTTGGGTGCAACTGCAGTTATTAATACAAATAATGAACTTGAAGGTATTATTACCGACGGTGATTTGAGGAGAATGTTAGGGAAAATAAATTCATTAGAAAATATTTCCGCAAAAGATATTATGACTAAGAATCCAAAAACGATTGAGCCGAATGAGCTTGCCGTAAATGCATTTGAAATTATGAGACAAAATAATATAACCTCTCTTGTTGTTTGTGAACAAATGAATTATCTGGGAATTATTCATATTCACGATCTTTTAAAAGAAGGGTTTGTGTAAAACCTTAAATTCGCAAGTCAGAGTGCGAATATGCTAATAAACAACATGTTGTAATAATCAGGACTTCACTTTATTAAAACATTTATTTTCTTGGGGGCTTCTCCGTTTGCACTTTGACTGTCAGGCAGTTAAAATAGACTTGCGAATTTAGGAGAATAAAAAAACCCGCAATTAAGATAAGTGCAGGTTTTAAAAAAATTAAAAGAAATAAATATTAAATTACTTTGACATTTACTGCGTTTAATCCTTTTTTGCCTTCTTTTAATTCGAATTCAACATGGTCACCTTCATTAATTTCATCTATCAAACCGGATGCATGAACAAAATACTCACTTTTTGATTCATCGTCAATAACAAAACCGAAACCTTTTGAATTGTTAAAAAATTTTACTGTTCCTTTTTTCATTGTAATTCTTGTAAATATATTAAAAATTCAAAGTTAATGATATTTTTCAAATATCGAAATTTTTATTAATTTTCTTATACAGTTATATTTTAATACTTTATAAATCAAGTTCTGATTACACCTGTTTTATATGCCTCAGAAATAGGGTTGTGAGACGCTGCTTCAATACCTTTTGAAATTATTTTACGTGTTTCTAAGGGGTCAATAACGGCATCAACCCATAAACGTGAAGCCGCATAATACGGGCCGGTTTGATTATTATATCGTTCGGTTATTTCATTTAACAGTTTTTCCTTTTCGGGTTCAGATAATTCTTTCCCCTGAGATTTTAGTGAAGCCGTTTGAATTTGTAATAAGGTTTTAGATGCACTGGCTCCGCTCATAACTGCTAATTTGGCAGAAGGCCAGGCTACAATTAACCTCGGATCATACGCTTTTCCGTTCATAGCATAATTACCGGCTCCGTATGAATTTCCTACAATCACCGTAAATTTAGGTACAACAGAATTTGCTACTGCATTTACCATTTTTGCACCGTCTTTTATAATTCCGCCGTGTTCAGAACGTTTGCCGACCATAAAACCGGTAACATCATGAAAAAATACTAAGGGTATTTTTTTTTGATTACAATTCATAACAAAATGAGCAGCTTTATTTGCTGAATCAGAGTATATTACACCGCCGAATTGCATTTCGCCGTTTTTATTTTTGATAATTGTTCTCTGGTTGGCAACAATACCTACAGGCCATCCGTCAATTCGGGCATAAGCACAAATGAGTGTTTTTCCGTAGTCTTTTTTATACTCTTCAAATTCTGAATTATCAACCAATCGTTCGATAATTTCAAGCATATCATATTGTTTTTCACGGTTATCGGGTAAAATTCCGTAGATTTCTTTCGGATTTTTTGCCGGCGGTATTGATTTTTCTCGTTTTAAACAACATTTTGTTTCCTGTTTACAGGTTTTATCAATCAAATTTTTAACAATATTTAAAGCATCTTCATCGTTTTCGGCAACATAATCTACAACACCGGAAATTTCCGAATGAGTAATTGCACCGCCCAATGTTTCGTTATCAACATTTTCGCCGATGGCTGATTTAACTAAATAAGAACCGGCTAAGAAAATAGTTCCGGTATTTTTAACTATAATTGCTTCGTCAGACATGATAGGTAAATATGCACCGCCGGCAACGCAACTGCCCATAACGGCTGCAATTTGTACAATTCCCATTGCCGACATTTTAGCATTATTTCTGAATATTCGTCCGAAATGTTCTTTATCGGGAAAAATTTCATCCTGCATCGGTAAAAACACACCGGCACTGTCAACCAAATATATAATCGGAATATAATTTTCCATTGCAATTTCCTGCGCTCTTAAATTTTTTTTTGCCGTAATCGGAAACCATGCCCCGGCTTTAACGGTTGCATCATTTGCAACGATTACACATAAACGAGTTTGAATATATCCCAAAACTACAACCACTCCGGCTGACGGACAACCGCCGTATTCTTCATACATGCCTTCGCCGGCAAATGCCCCTATTTCAATAAGTTCAGTATTTTTATCGATTAAAAATTTGATTCGTTCTCGAGCGGTCAACTTTCCTGACGCTTTCAGTTTTTCAATTTTTTGTTTACCGCCGCCTAAATATATTTTTTGTAATTTTTGGTTCATTTCTGAAACGGCAAGTTTGTTAAAATCTTCGTTTTTATTGAAATCTAAGTTCATTATTTATTTTTTTTAAAATCATAAAAATAGAAATATTAAGCAGTTTTTTGAGATAAGAATACAATTTTATTATAAATTCCGGTATTTTGTTCGATTATTTAATTATTATAGGTAAGCAAAAAGTGAATTTCTTTATAAATTTCATTAATAATGAAAACAAAATGTTGATTATAAGTATCGTATAAATAAAATTTTTATTATCTCTCGACTTCGCACATTTTGCAACATAAGACACAGATATTCAGGGTAGTGCAATTT